>JADGQB010000066.1 GCA_017882145.1 Anaerolineales bacterium | reverse complement strand
GCGCTGTATTCCCTGCCCCCGGAATTGAAGGAAAAGAAGAACGAGATCGATAAGCTGCGCGCTGAAGAAGAACAGGCTGGTATCGAACGGGATTACGAAAGAGCGGCCCAGAAAAAAGCAGAACGTTTGCGCCTGGAACAGGATTTCACAGGCAAACGCGATAAATGGGAATCGGAGCATCACCTCGATGAGGTGGTGGATGTCAATGACATTGCCGAAGTGGTCCACCAATGGACCGGTATCCCACTCAGCCAGATGATGGAAAGCGAATCCGAAAAACTCCTGCATATGGAAGAGCGACTGCATGAGCGCATTATCGGACAGGATGAAGCCATCCACGCAGTTTCAGATGCCATTCGGCGGGCACGCTCGGGCTTGAAAGATCCATCCCGGCCAATCGGCTCTTTCATATTTATTGGCCCTTCGGGAGTGGGTAAGACCGAACTGGCTAAAGCCCTGGCCTGGTTCATGTTCGATGACGAAGAAGCCATGGTGCGGATCGACATGTCCGAATATCGGGAGCAGCATACCGTTTCACGTTTGTTCGGCGCCCCGCCAGGATACGTCGGGTACGAGGAAGGCGGCCAACTGACCGAAGCCGTCCGCCGGCGCCCATACCGGGTACTGTTGTTCGACGAAATCGAAAAGGCCCATCCTGAAGTCTGGAATGCCTTGCTGCAAATCCTGGATGATGGCCGTATGACCGATGGCCAGGGCAACGTGGTGGACTTCAGGAATACGGTGTTGATCATGACCTCCAACCTGGGTACCGAGTATGTGCGCAAAGGCGGCACCCTGGGCTTCCTGCAGCCTTCCGAGACCGATGAGGACCGTGAAGCCCATTCCAAGATCGAGAAAGCCCTCAAGGGTACCTTCCGGCCGGAGTTCCTCAACCGTATCGATGAGATCATCATGTTCTCGCCGCTTTCCCTGCATGAGATGGAGCAGATTGTCAGCCTGCAGATGAAGGAAATCCAGGACCGCCTGAACGAGTTCGGTGTCAAAGTCGATTTGACTGAAAAGGCCCGCAATTGGCTGGCCAAGACCGGCTACGATGAGGCCTTCGGCGCCCGACCATTACGGCGGGCCTTGCAGAAATTCGTTGAGAGCCCGCTTTCGGTGGAACTGCTGGGCGGCAGCATTCCCTCCGGGGCCTCCGTGAACGTGGACACGAAATCCGATGGCAATGGGTTGGAGTTCAAGATCAAGGAAGGCAAAACCAAGAAAAAAGAGCCTGTTTCAGTTGAGAGTTAGAAATAGAGACGGCAGGAGTTCCCTGCCGTCTTTTTTTCTTTATGGGCAGAAATAGGATTGTGCTTACCGCGAATCTTCTATACAATAAGGATGCAATCGAACAAAGGAGAAGGCTGTATGACTGAACCTGAACGCGCAGCACTGGATCACATTCGCCAGGTCGTAGATTCTGTAATCGGAGCACCAACACCGCCTGAACCCATTCCTGCAGAACCGGGTCCATCTGGACCGCTTGTTTCCATCCTACCGGTCCCTAACATTTCCCAAATGGGAGGTGAGGCCGATTCATCCACCAACGATTCGGGTGCGGCGGCTGGTGTCATGCTGGTACGGGCTTATATCGATCAAAACCTAACTCCAGACAATTTTTACCATCAGGCCGGTAACAGCGCGGGCAGTCCACTCTCGTTCACACAAATCTTGAATGCAATGGGTGTTAATGGCGTTCCGGTTGAGTTACGCAGCAGCCTGAAGCTATCTGACCTGTCGCTGATCCTTTTCAGCGGGCGACCGGTAATTGTCCCCTTGAGGCTGGCCTTATTGGAAAAGGCCGGGCTGTCGCCTGAAAAGTTCGAAGGGCCTTACTATGTGGTAGTAGTGGGAATGGATGTAAAACAAGTGTACATCTACGACCCGTTAAAAAGAGATAATACCAGCCAGGCGCAGGGCATACCATGGCTGACCTTCTATCAGGCCTGGACGCAAGCCCACGGTTATGAGCGGGCGGTGCTTGTACCGCGTCAGCAGCTCGTTCGGCGGGTGCGCATTACCGCCACCTCCCTGAATATTCATGAGCAGCCGGGTGAAAGTAACAATGCGATCGGGAAAGTGGAACTGGGAGATTTGTTCGAAATCACCACGCAGAGGAATGGTTGGGGGAAAATCGGCGAAGGGCGCTGGATCAATCTGAGTTACACGACGGATATTTGAAATCAAAAAAACCGGCTCATCAGAGCCGGTTTTTTTGATGAATTTTCCATAGCACCAGGGTGGACACATTCCACTGCGTGGTACATACAGGTCGGCCCTTACGATACCTGTCGGTAGATCTCATGTTGATGAATGTATTCATACACTGCAGGCAGCAGGAAGTAGCGGAAAGGTTGTCCATTCGCAATTCGGGCCCGGATATCGTGAGCGGCAATGTCGAGCAGGGGGGCATCCACAAAGCGGATTTTGCTGGTCAAGCCAGGCAGTACATCTTCCAGGGCGGGCAGGTCAACCAAGGCGCCCGGGCGCAGCATGACGCCGATCGACTGGCAGGCGGCTACGAAATCCGCCGGGCGGTGCCAGGTCGGAAGATCGCAGAGTGAATCGCCGCCCATGAGGTAGACCAACCGGGCACCCGGGTTTTGCCCCGTCAGGAGATTGACTGTATCCACGGCATAATGAGGGCCGGGGCGGGTCAATTCAACATCGGAAAGCTCGAATTGCGGGTTATCTGTAATGGCAAGTTTCACCATCGCCAAACGGTGTTCGAGAGGAGCAAAGGATTGGCCCTGTTTGTGGGGCGGATCGGGCGTCAGAACCCACAGCAAACGGTCAAGAGCAAGCCGGGCGTGGGCCTCAGAGGCCAGGATCAGATGGCCGAGATGGGGCGGGTCGAAGGTCCCGCCAAAAATTCCGATGGTTGGCATGAGTAAAGTATATCATTTTTGGTTTTAAGCTTAACAAAATCTCGATAAATTCTTCATAGAAAATTCATCTTGAATGGATATAATGAAAAAAGATTAAATAAGGAGTTTATGATATGAAAAGAGTTTGGAAGTGGGTTATTGGCATCGTAATCGTGCTTGTTGTTCTCGCCGTGGTGGTCGGTGGCGTGTTCTTGCTGAGCCACCGTCTTGCCAATCTAGGCGGAATTGCAAGGTTGAACCGGCCTGGCGTACAGGTTCCGGGTACGGGGAACGTGCAGCCTGGCGGCCCCAGGCAATTCCCAGGCATCAGGCCCTTTGGTAATTATGGCTTCGGTGGACCTGGCATGTATATGCGCGGCCGGGGTATGATGGGCTTCGGCGGATTTAATATCATCGGCGGGATTATCAGGGGTCTGTTCACGCTTGGAATCCTGGCGCTGGTAGTACTGGGCATCATCTGGCTGGTGTCGTATATACGCAAACCCAGGGCATATGCAGCCGCGGTTGCCTCTTCAGCACCGGTCTCCGGCGTTGCTGCAGCTGCCTCGACTATTGCAACTCATCCATGTCCGCAGTGTGGTGAACTGGTCCAAGATAATTGGAAACACTGTCCCAATTGCGGCACCACTTTATAATCTAGCGGAACGAGTGGTATTCATAAAACAAGGAATTGCGAGCGAAATTCGCAATTCCTTGTTTTTTTCTATTTCTTCTTGGGTTCTGACATTTCCTGGCGGACAGTGCTCAGGATACTTTCGGCCTTAAGCTCATTCAGAGTGTAGCAAGGGGCCTCCAGATGGTCGGCGAGCGACTGTGCCAGGCCTTGATCGAAAGAGGCATGTTCCATATTTATGACCACGGTGCGGTAATTCCGGCCAGCGATCTGCTCGGCAAAGCTTAAAGATTCTTCCTGAGGCGGAAGGGCGCCAATGGAGACATTCCCAGCGCCGTCGGTCAGGACGATCAACAACGGCTCGACATCCGGGTGGATGATCTGCTCCTGCGTAAGCACCTCATAGGCCATCAACAGGCCGGCGGAAAGCGGCGTTTTCCCCCCAACGGGGATGTCAGAAAGGGCGCGCTGGGCGAGCATGACCGAACTGGTGGGCGGCAGGATAAGGGTGGCGCGGTCTTTCTGGAAGACGATCAAGCCAACCCGGTCACGGCGCTGGTAGGCGTCAGTCAAAAGGGACAGGATGGCACCCTTGGTGGCGGCCATGCGCTCTGCGACTGCCATGGACCAGGAAGCATCCACCAAAAACAAAATCAGATTGGCGGCCTTCTTAACGCGCACTTTACGCTGGAGGTCGCTTTTCTGGATGGCAAAGGCCACTTTCTTGCGTTGCTCGGTGCGGCGTTTTTGGAAGGGAGCGGCAGCGCGGATGGTGGCATCGAAGGCCACGTCGTCAGTCTTGCCATTGGCGGGCCGGGATTGGATGTAGCGACCACGCTTACGCTCGGTATGGGTGCGCGAGCGGCGTCCGGCGTGGTGACGGGTTAGTTTGTCCAGCGGGGTATCGAGTTTGCGCGGCTCAAAGGTCTCGCCGACCTTGACCTTCTTGCCGCCATCCCACCAGTGGGCATCCTGCCCATCGAAAACGGTTTGTTGGGGAGATGGCTCGGCGTCCGGGGTAAGATCGGGATTTTCCTGTTCGCCCGTATCAACTACGGCTTTTTTTTTACCGATTCGGGGTCAGGTTCCTGCTCGGAAGGTTCGGAAGGCTCGCCTTCGGAAGATGAACCCTGCAACTGCTCGATGCGTTCCTGTAACTGCTCGGGGGAGATCTCGGCCTGGTGGAAGGGGCCGTGCTTAATGCGGTGGGGCAGGGCCAGCTCGGCAGCCAGGGCGATATCCCGGTCCGTTATGGCAATGCGCTCCTCATAGGCGGCATGCGCGCGGGCCGCCTTGAGAATGACCAGGTCGGCGCGGTGGCCGTCCACGTTCAGGGAGGCGGTCAACGCGGCAATGGAAAGCAGATCGCGGCGGGTATAGGTCACTTTATCGACCATGGTGCGGGCCTTGGCGATCAAGCGCGAGAGTTTGTCTTCATGCGGCTGCCAGAGCCTGCGGAATGCTTCCGAGTCGGCTTCGAAGGCCAGGTTATTTTCAATGATGGTCACCCGGGCACGTGCGTCCCGGATGCCGGTAATCTCAACGGAAAGTGCGAAACGGTCGAGCAATTGCGGGCGCAGGTCGCCTTCCTCCGGGTTCATGGTACCGACCAGGATAAAACGGGCAGGATGGGTGAAGGAAATGCCTTCGCGCTCGACAATGTTCATGCCCATGGCAGCCGAGTCGAGCAGCACATCCACCACGTGATCGTCGAGCAGGTTGACCTCATCGATGTAGAGCAGGCCGCGGTTGGCGGCTGCCAGCACACCGGCTTCGAAATGGCGCTCGCCCTTCTGGATGGCGCGTTCGATATCCAAGGTGCCGACCACACGGTCTTCGGTGGCCGAAACGGGCAGGTTAATGAAGGGGATGGGTCTTTCTTCTACGGGCAGCGGTTCGCCGGAAGCAGCTCTTTCGCGGCATTCCGTGCACCAGGATGCCGGCTGGTCGGGGTCGCAGCCGAAACGGCAACCACGCACAGTGCGGACCCTGGGCAGGAGCGCCGCCAAAGCGCGCGCAGCGGTGGATTTGGCCGTGCCGCGCTCGCCGCGGATCAATACGCCGCCGATGCGAGGGTCAACGGCATTAAGGATCAGGGCACGCCGCATGCGTTCCTGTCCGACGATGGCAGTGAAGGGGTAGATGCTGGGCATAAATAACTCCGCGCCGATTATATCGCGGGTTGAAGGCGGATGGCTAAATTTACCCTAAATCGGACAGGGCTTAGTCCAGATTCCGGATGGCGGGATGCGATAATCCCAACAAGGCTAGTACGATCGTTAGAGCGCCTCCGATCACGAAGACCGGCGGCGCGCCGAGCAGGTTTGTGCCCCAGCCGGCAATCGCATAGCCAACAGGGAGTAATACGTAAGAGCCAAGCGCGTCAATGGAGGCGACCCGGCCCAGCATTTCACGCGGGACCAACTCCTGAACCGTGTTGGTCCAGATCAAGCCAAAAACGGAGATGACCATCCCGCCCAGGAAGGCAACCACGACCAGAACAGGGATGTTTGTAGTCAGCCCAAAAATGGCTACGATGATACCGGTAAAGACGGTAGAAATATAACCGAAAGGACCACGCCGCCTGATTTTGGCGTAGCTGCCCAGCCAGATGGCCCCAATCACAAACCCGGCGGCCCTGACCGAAGAAAAAAGACCCAGGGTGCCGACGCCGGCATGGAGATTCGTTTTCACCAGAAAAGGCATGGATACAGACAGCGGACTGAAGGCGGTGACGTTGACAACGGCGAAAATGGCGATGGTGATCCATAACCAGGGTGAAGCGATGACTGCCTTGAATCCCTCCCTTAGATCCTGAAAGACTGTCCGCAATCCCAAATCAGGGGCTGTGGATTGGAGGCCGGATCCAGCTGCGGAGGTGGACGGAGGCAAGTTGAGCTCAGGATGGGAACGCAGGATGGGGATAACGCAGGCCGCCGAGATAAAAAACGAGAGCGCATCCAGCCCGAAGGCAGTGGGTGTGCCGCCCAAGGCGATAATGAAAGCCCCGATTGCAGGACCGATGACGCTGGTCAACGGCTGGCTGAGGCTGGTCAGGGAATTGGCGCCGGGCAGCATCTCTTTGGGCGTTATCTCGGGGATGGTGGCGGTATAAGCCGGGGAGAAAAAGGCCTCCACAAAGCCGAAGATAATGCTTGCAATATAGATATGCCAGACCTCCAGTCGCCCGGTAAAAGCCAATAATGTGACGACCGTCAGAACAAGGCCGCTGAACAGGTCCGAGAGCACCATGATGCGCAAACGCGGGAAACGGTCGGTGACTACTCCACCGATCAACAGGAAGATCAGCATGGGTACTGAAGAGAAGACAAGAACGGTGGCCATGGCTGTCGCCGAGCCGGTCTTCTCCAGCACCCACCAGGCAAGTGCAATGCGGAAAAGACTGTCACCCAAGCGGGAGACAGTCTGGCCGCTCCAGAGCAATGCAAAAGGGCGGTGTGTGAGCGGTTTGAATAGATTAAGTTTCAATTTACTTTAATCTGCAGACGCCTGTCCGGTGGAAAGCCCGCTTTCGATTGGGGCAGGCTGATCAATTGGAGGCTGCTGAGTATTGGGGAGCATGATCCAGGCCAGCACACCGGAAATAATATATAGACTACCTGAAATGCACAGAACCAATACCAATCCAACCAGGTCGGCCAGCGATCCGGCCAACAGCATGCCCACCAGGCTTGCCAGGGCAGAGGTGGTGCCGAGAGTACCGAAGATACGCCCGCGGAATTGATCGCTGGCGCCCAATTGTAAAAGGGTCTCACTGCTGATGAGCCAGGCCGAAGCAGCCAACCCGGCCAGCGCCATGAGCGGCAGCACGAAAACCGAATGGGGAATGACAATGATGGCGAGGATGACCATGCCGGTTACAACCAGCCCGATGGCGGAGATACGCCGGGGCGCGAAACGTTTTCCGAATTGACCGATCAGTAAGCCGCCCAGCAGACCACCGACACCCTGGGTCATCATCAGCCATCCCAGCAATTGCGATCCGCCACCCATCAACACCTTTACCAGAGGAACGATCAAGACAGTGATCATGCTGTCTCCCAGGAATGCCACCCCCAGGACTATAAAGAGCATCAACAACAAGCGGTTTCGTTTTACGAGCCGAAGACCGTCAACCAAATCACGCCAGACCCCCAGGAAGCCACCCGTAACCGAAGCGTGCAGCTCAGCCGGAACTGCAGCCGGGCGAGCGGGTATGATAATGAGCAAGATCATAAGAGCAGAGATAAGAAACGAACCTGCATCCAGCAAAACAACACTGGAAAAACCGAGCGCGCTCATGAGCACGCCACCCAGGGCCGATCCAAGCAGACGGGTAAGAGCATCGCTAAGCCCATTGAGCGAATTGGCAGCCAGAAGGTCCTTCTCACCGACCATCAGGGGGATAACGGCACTTTTGGCAGGATTAAAGAATTGCGAAACGATTGATTCCAGGAACGAGGATACGTAGATCAACCACAGCCAATCCCGGGAGCGTACCATTACCAACATCAGAACGATGAGGACTCGCAATAGATCGGCCACGATCATGGTGCGTTTGCGGTCCCAGCGATCCACGAAGACACCTGCCACGGAGCCCAATACCAGACGCGGCAAGGTGGAAACGATGAACATTGCGCCGGTGGCCAGAACGGACCCGGTCAGGCTGTAGGTATAAAAAGGCAGGGCAATAAAAAGGACCCAATCGCCGATGATAGAGATGAATTGCCCGAACCATAACAGTGAAAAGTTGCGCTGCCGAAGTAGTTTAAGCAAAGTAACCTCGATAGGAATTGATCAGCTTTTTACGAAGCTGTATTGCTATTCGACGAAGATTTCAACGTGCTCACCATCTTCATCATCCACCACGTCGATGATCTTGCCGGTGGTGCCGGTACGCAGGGCTTCCATCAACTGGTCCATATTTACGCCGTCAATCTCGGGAGCAAAATGAGCGCCAATCTTCATGCCGGCCTCCATCAGGCTGATGGGAATCTGGACGGTGGCTTTCGAGCGCCCGGAGGCCACGTCGGTGACGCGCACGCGCAGCCACTTGGCGCCACTGGCTGCCAATCCGCCCAGAGGACGGTTGGCATTGGAAAGCGCCGAGAGCAGCTTGGCGCCTTCCTCTGCACTCACTTTGCCTTCTTCGATCATTTTCAAAATCTTCATTCGTTCTTCAACGCTGGCCATGGTAGCCTCCTTGAGAATAACTGATGATCAATTCACCATCTAAAAATTTTCAAAAAAAACCTAACCACGAAGGGCATAACCCCCATAGCTGGGGGCAAGCGGACTACTAAGGGAAGAAAAGATCTAGCCGATGTAGACCTTTACGCGTTCACCGCCTTCGCCCTCATCAACATTAACGATGACGGGCTCATTGCCGGCGAAACCGCTCTCGATGACCTGGATGACTTCATCCACATTGGTGCGGCGAAGTTGGGGGATCCACGGGCCGAAGGTGCGCAGGATCCAGGCGGTGAATTTCAGTGGCAGAGGAAAACCCAGGAAGATGCGCTCGGGGTGCTCGCCGGGCTTTTGGTGTACGTCGACATAGATCCAGCGAGCCTGGCGGCTGCCAACGGCCACGGCAGTGAGCGCCACGCCGAACAGCAAAGGCAGCAGCAGGAAATAGAACCAGAAGTTCAGGCCGGGTCCGAGCATAATGGCGTACATCCCCAGGGCGCTGGCGATGGTGAAGGCAATGCCAATCCAAAGCGGGATCTGCCAGAGGCGGTGGACGGTGGATTTCAGGTTTTCCAGGCGCGGATCGGTGGAGAGGAAGGGCTGGGAGGCCGGATGCGTGTCTGTGGAGCCTGTCCCGGGGTTGACTTCGGGGATAGGGAGGGGTTCCTCGACGGGGGTCTGGTCAAGGGCCTGCATCAGGTGCAAACCTTGCTCGGGTGTGATCTTGCCATCTTTGATCATTTTTAAGACTTGATTACGTTCCTGGTCTGTCATTTGAGCCTCCTGAGTCCCTTCCCGCCTGCACCTCCCGCCGGGCGGGAGGGCAGGGAGAGGGGAAGGACTGTGGTATTTGGCGGGCGGAGAACGACTGAAGTCGTTACTACGTTTATTTCTTATTTTCCTTCGAGAGCAGCCAGCAGTTTCTCGGCTTCTTCGATGGTGATCTTCTTTTCCTGGAGCATTTTCAGAACGGTCAGGCGCTCATCATCGGAGACGGGCGCGGCGGGCTCGGAAGGCGTATGAGGAGTGACGTCCCAGTTCCAGCGACCGATATTGACCTTGGCCTGGCCGCGACGGGCACGCACTTCAGCGGCACGCGCCTTGGCTTCGGCCCGGCGCATGGCAGCGTCGATCTTTATGGAAGCCCGGTGGCCGGCAGATTCGGCCCGGCGGTTGGCGGCTTCCAGGTGGGACTGGGCGCGTTCCATGGCGGCCTGCACACGGCGGTTGATGCGCTCCGAAAAATCGTCCGGAAGCTCGAAGGGCGGAATGTTCCATTCGCCGCCATCACGCATGCCCACGCCGAAATCGGCGGCGGAATCCCAGGAATCGGCCTGGCTGGTGACGAGCAGATCGTCGCCGGCGGTCAGGAGCATTTCGGGCATATTTTCGGCGGTCGAGCCAATGACTACTTCACAACCGCGGCAATCCTCGGGGACTTCCACGCCAGGAAAGTCAACGTGGATCGAATCGGGCGAGCCGCCGGTCAGGTGGAGCTTGACATTGGCCTCGGGCGCCAGGCGCAGGATCAGGTCATCACCGGCGGTGATATCATAGGTCTGGCCGGGGAGCGGTTCCAGGTAGAGGGCCACATCCGCGCCGGCATTGACGTTGACTGCCCCGCGGACATTGCGCACATAAAGGTCCGAACCGACCTGTTCGATGGCGACCATGCCGTCGATATCGCGGATGGAGGCATCCCCGCCGATAACATCGACTGCGCAGACGCCGTGGCCACCGCGCAAGGCGAAGTCGCCGCTGATATTTTCGGCGTTCAAGGCGCCGATATTACGCAGGGAGGCATCCCCGGAAACCGTGCCCAGTGTGACAGGACCGAGGTCCTTGATGGTCAGGTCACCCGCCACGGGTCCGAGCGTTACAGGGCCGCTGAGGGCCTGCAGGCTGGCATCGCCGGAAACCTTCTCGATGGTCAGGTCGGTAGTGCGCGGCACGTAAAGGATCAGATCCTCATCAGACGAGATGGTGATCAGGTCAGCGCCGGAAGGCATGTCAAGCTGGCTGCCATCCGTCTTGACCATCAGCTCATTGCGTTCCCAGCCGGCCACGCGCAAATCGCCGTGGACGGCCTGCACCAGCACTTTGGTATTTGGATTTACCGATACGGTTCGTTGTTGCATGGGTTACTCCTCTGCATGCAAAAGGCGCATGGCTTCTTCGGCGGAAATTTGACCGGAATCAAGGTCTTCCAGGACACTCAAGCGTTTCTCGTCGGAGATCTCGGGGGTCTCATCCTTGCCGGGTTCGTAACCGAGGGCGCGGATGACTTCCTGCAGGCGGTTGCGGATGGTGGGGTAGGAGAGGGCCATTTCATCCTGCATGCGGGTAAGCTTGCCCTCGCAGCGGACGAAGGTCTCGATGAAATCCAATTGTTCGGGGGTGAGCCCGGCAAAGGCGGCGTTGGCGAAGCGGCCTTCGATGACCGTATCGCAAGTCTCGCAGCGCAAGCGGGTGACGGTGAGTTCACCGTCGCAAACCGGGCATTTACTGAGGGCTGATTTCAT
Source organism: Anaerolineales bacterium (assembly GCA_017882145.1). Taxonomy (GTDB): domain Bacteria; phylum Chloroflexota; class Anaerolineae; order Anaerolineales; family Villigracilaceae; genus UBA877. The sequence goes on along the minus strand of JADGQB010000066.1, from coordinate 3,143 downwards.
AATTTAGCAATCCTTAAATTTCCATGTTAATCTGATTGAGATTATACATGTAAAATATTAAAAGTCAAGAGGTTGATATTAATAATATTAATATTTACATTCATATTATTGATATTTGAAAGAAAAGAGAGTAGGGAATAGAGAATAGAGAGCAGTGAGAAGGGACTGGATTCGTTATTAAGGTACGATGCGGAACGAATGGGTGGGGTGGCCCAAACAATAGAAACAATGGGGAGATATAACGGAATGCGTATGCCCAAAGTACGGGTACAAGAAACGTAATGCGTAATGAGCACTCTGAATGAACATGATTCTCCGAGATGCTTGAATGGTAATAGCGGCAATCGATGAGCAGACGAAAAACATGCATGAAAGCAGGACAGAGCGGGTGAATTAAAGTCCATTAATTTGCCTTTTCCGCGGAACGAATAAGACTGGATCAGGAGATGGAAATGGCCAATCCGCTAACATCCATCATAGAACGATTGTTCTGGGATGTCAAGATAAATGCTTGTAGGAGAATTAAAGTGGATACGAATAACGTGGAGTATCTGGAAGTACGTGTATCAACCTTGGTTGCATCTGCCCTCGCCCCAGTTGGCGAGAAAAAATCGTAATGCCTGATTTGCTGGGGTTATCCTTACGGGATACCCTGCCGGGCACACGTGCTTCGCGAAAGCCCCTGGCTCACAGCATAAGGACGGTGAACCGCGGTTCTTTATCCCAAGCGGTTACGGTTCTAAAAATATTAAGAGGGCGGGCGTAGAATTACATTAACTTGATGGATCATGTGACCGGAATTTATGAGGATGATACTGCCAATCCATTTATTTCAGATCAAACATGTTATATAATCAAAGTGGCAGGGTTGTTCGCAGAACGGACTAAACGCAGGTAATCGCAGACAAAATCAAATATTTACATTCGACCAGAGAGGATGGAGCCATGTACAAGAGAATTCTGTCTTTATTCCTGATCGTTTTCCTGTTTGTTAGCGGCTGTGGATCAGCGGCGACGGCAACGCAGCCCGCAGCACCAACCAGCCTGGCGCCGGCGGGAGAGACGCCCCCGGCGGCAACTGCCGGGACAACGCCCGAGGCCACGGCCACATCAACACCCGCCCCCCTGACTTATCCGATCGTCGACAGCGGGCAGGGCAAGTGTTACGACAACAATGCGGAAATCCCCTGCCCCCCAGATACCGCCGCATTCTTTGGCCAGGATGCACAGTATACCGGCCTGGAACCGGGCTTCACCAGCAACACGGACGGAACGGTTACCGATAAGAATACCGGCCTGATCTGGCAGAAATCGCCGGATGTGGACGGCAATGGCAAGATCACAGGGGCAGACAAGCTGACGATCTCAGCGGCCGGCGATCACTGCAAAGCCCTCAACACGGCGGGGCAGAGCGACTGGCGCCTGCCGGACATCAAGACGCTTTACTCGCTGATGGATTTCCGCGGCACCGATCCAAGTGGAGCAACGGGTACGGTCAGCGTGATCCCTTTCCTGGACAGCACTTATTTTGGCTTTGCCTACGGAGAGGCGGCGGCCGGAGAGCAGACTATCGACGCCCAGTTTGCCTCCAGCAGCCTGTATGCGGATACCAGCAGCGCGGGAGGTCCCAAGGCTTTCGCCGCCAACTTCGCGGATGGCCGCATCAAAGGTTATACCCTGAACGGTGCGAATGGCACGCAGATGAAATTTTTTGTGCTGTGCGTACGCGGCGATGCAACGTATGGGGTTAATCAATTCAGCGATAACGGGGATGAAACGGTCTCAGACCTGACGACCGGCCTGGTCTGGCAAAAAGCCGACAGCACAAAAGGCATGAACTGGCAGGAGGCCCTGGCTTATTGCGAAGGCTTGAGCCTGGGCGGGAAGGACGACTGGCGCCTGCCGGATGCCAAGAGCCTGCAAAGCCTGGTGGATTACACCAAGTCGCCGGCCAGCTCCAATTCGGCTGCCATCAATGCTTTGTTCAGCGCAACGGAGATCAAAAACGAAGCCGGTCAGAGCGACTATCCCTACTACTGGACCAGCACCACCCACGCCGATTTCACCGGAAAGGGAGTGGAGGCGGCTTATATTGCCTTCGGCCGGGCGATGGGACACGCCAACAATGCCTGGGCGGATGTGAATGGAGCCGGCGCCCAGCGCAGTGACCCCAAGAGCGGCAACCCGGCCGATTTCCCCAACGGGCGCGGCACGCAAGGGGAGGCGGTGCGCATCCTGAACTATGCCCGCTGCGTAAGGGGCGGCAACGTTTCACTCACCCCGGCTGGCAACCCGAGCAGCACGCGTCCGGCGATGACGATCGGGGTGACGAACCTGCCAACACCACAACCCCCAAACGGGGGAGGAAACCAACCTTCTCCGGAAGCGATCGCGGCGTGCTCTTCCAGTACGGTAGGCGCTGCATGCCAGTTCTCCCTGCCACTGATTGGGACGGTCAATGGCACCTGCCAGCAGTTGATAGGCGACCAAATAACCCAGCTGATCGCATGCATGGCCACCCTCCCATAAAAGTAAGATTTAATTTCCGGTAACGTCCGATTCGTGCCTCTTTGAACCTCTGACACAATCCTGCTCCCGGCGGTGAACATGCCGCCGGGAGTTGTTTCACACCAGGAATGCGACTTTTTATGGTTGCTCAGCCTGCTTCAACCTTGACAATTGGTTTATATATGTGTATAGTATGTATATATGAACTAATTTTCGGTCATCACAAGGAAATGTGAATTATCATGGCATCATCTCATATGAATGAAATGGATATCCACAAGCATTTCGAAATGTTCATGCAGCGCTCCCTGCGGGGAATCATGGGGTCGATGAAGCAGGACGGCCTGTCCATGCCGCAAATCTATACGCTGTTGTACCTGTACCACGAAGGCGAAGTGCGGATATCCGATATCGGGAGATTGATGGAAGTGGGCAAGGCGGCCGCCAGCCAGCTGGTGGAGCGCCTGGTACAGCAGGGGCTGGTGGAAAGGGTGGAAGATGAAAGCGACCGGCGGGCCAAGAAGATCCGGCTGCTGTTGAAAAGCCTGGTGCTGATCGAAAAGGGGTTGCAGGTGCAGCGCCAGCAGATGGGTCAGGTGATGGAGCAACTGTCACCCGAACAGATGGAGGTTGTG
>JADGQB010000298.1 GCA_017882145.1 Anaerolineales bacterium | reverse complement strand
CTGACTGGCATCTTACTGGTTGTTATACTCCCTGTCTGGAATTTGACGGCTGTTAAGTCAAATCCAGCCCCCTCAAGCCTCGAACCCGATTCGGGTTCGGTGGTCTGTCCGCCCGGTCTCTATTTGGATAATCCATCCGATTGTCTTCCTCTTGGCCCCTCGGAACACTTTACCCGGAACGCTGCTCAAGGCTTGCCCTATCCCATTTTGCCTCTACCGGCCTATTCCCCGGATAGAAGTCTGGCTGACCTCCCATATCAATATTTCAAAGTAACGGATGTTGGCGCTCAACTTTTTTCCTCCCTGGATGCAGCCCTTGCCCACCAGCCTTCCAAGATACTTTACCCGAGTAACCACCTATTTGTTTCCTATGTGGGGGATGCCGTGGTCACCAGCCAGGGTTCTTATTACCATCTCCGCTCCGGCGATTGGGTTTTTGCCGAGGGCGGTCGCCAGGGCTTGTTCGATCCGCCTTTCCAGGGACTGGTATTTAGTTCCACTCCCCGCAATGCCTTTGGCTGGGTTCTGGGGGCAGTCCAATCACGTACGGCCCCTGGAGTAAACAGTCCGGAGACTGGCATCACCCATTATCGCTTCGAAGTCGTGCAGATCTACAATACGCAGGATGCCGATAACCTGACCTGGGATTTGATTGGTCCGGGCGAATGGATTGAATCACGTCAAATCGCGCGCGCGGATTTGGCCACTGCCCCACCCGATGGTGTCACAGGCGGTCGTTGGATCGATGTCAATCTGTTCGAACAGACCCTTACTATTTATGATAATAACCGGCTTGTTTTTGCAACCATGGCTTCAACCGGCGTGGATAATTTCTGGACGCGTCCGGGTCTCTTCCATATTCAAAAGAAACTGGAAACCGAAACGATGAGCAACAGTGTCCAGGACGATTACTATTACCTGGAAGATGTGCCCTGGACCATGTATTTTGACGAAGGTCGTGCTCTCCATGGCGCCTATTGGCATAACCGCTTCGGATATCCCTTGAGCCATGGCTGTGTCAATCTTTCCCCCGGCGACGCCCATTGGATCTTTGATTGGGCCAATGTAGGTGAATTTGTCTACGTTCACGACCCATCTGGTAAGACTCCTACAGATCCGAGCCTGTTTGGTTCAGGTGGGTATTGACGCCACAAAATGCGTATGGTATATTCAGCCCGCTCCTGGACCCGTGGTGTAGCGGCCAAACATGCGGCCCTGTCAAGGCCGAGATCGCGAGTTCGAATCTCGTCGGGTCCGCCAGGAAAACAACCTCGTGGTATTCACCGGGTTGTTTTTTTATCCACCCCCTCCCTCGTAGTGCCAACTTCAGTCGGCATTTCCCTCCCCGCTCCTCGTAGTGCCTACTGTAGTCGGCATTTCCCCTTCCTGCTCTTCATATTGCCAACTTCAGTCGGAATTACATAATTAGCTCCGCATCTCTGGAATCTTTTCCTTGAAATCCTTGACAAACAAGAAATTTTGTTCTAATATCATTCCCATGTTCTTCTCGGATGCCATTTCACTTCAAGACTGCCAGAACCCCCCATCTAAAAACCTTGCCAGGATCTATTCGAATTTTTTTCGATACGAGGAGCGAATAACCAATCAATATCCGACCTCCCACTCGTTCCTCTCTCGATCCTCAGAAACGAGTATGCTTTCAAACCAAAATGGATTATCCTATTCGTTTCTCTTTCGTTTTTTTTCCGCGGAACGAATATCCACTCAAGCTTTGAGCGCAAGAATCGGGTGGCATTCCGTCCCATAACGCGTACAATAAGCCCATGAACGACTTAACCCAACTTTCCACTGATTACGCCCGCATTGAGCAGGCCATCCGTTTTATCGAAGACAATGCCTATCGCCAGCCCGACCTGAACGAGGTTGCCGCTCGCATCGGCTTGAGTGAATACCACTTCCAGCGCCTCTTCACCCGCTGGGCGGGTATCAGCCCCAAACGCTTCCTGCAGTTCCTGACCCGCGAAAATGCCAAGACCCTCTTGGCCCGTTCCGGTAATCTGCTCGACGCAACTTACGCTGCCGGTCTCTCTAGCCCCGGACGGCTGCATGATCTTTTTGTGCAGACCGAGGCGGTTACGCCCGGTGAGTACAAAACCAAAGGCGCCGGTGTGGAGATCAGCTATGGTTTCCACCCATCTCCATTCGGCGAGTGTTTATTGGCGATCACCGGGCGCGGCATCTGCTTCCTGGCTTTCGTGGATACGGATCGTGACTCTGCGCTGGAACAGCTTAAACAGACCTGGGCTAATGCCGCCTTTTCCGAAGATCCGGCTCGCACCGCCCCGTTCATTGAAAAGATCTTCAACCCCTCTTCCTCTGCGCCCATCCCACTTCACCTGCGCGGCACCAACTTCCAGATCAAAGTCTGGGAAGCGCTCCTGCGCCTGCCGCCCGGTCAGGTCACCACCTACCAGACCCTGGCAGACCAGGTTGGCTCTTCCCGGGCAGCCCGGGCGGTTGGCAATGCCGTCGCTCGCAACCCTCTCGCCTATCTCATCCCCTGTCACCGGGTGCTCCAGAAAACCGGGGAATTCGGGAACTATCGTTACGGCTCCGCCCGCAAAAAGGCCATCCTGCTCCGCGAAGATGCTTACCATTCAGCTTAATCTTCTTCGCGTACTTCCCTGCTTCGCGGTAAAATTTTTTTCGATTCAGGATGAACTAGCCAGGCTACCAATGACCTATTTCAACCGTTAAGATTTGTGTAATAATTTGGTTATCCGGAGTTAATGATTTCTCCCTACAATATCTGAATGCCTGATGAGAACCCCGTGACTCTGATTGCGATCGTTGAAGACGAACCCAGTATTTCTGAAGTGGTCAGCCTGTACCTCAACCGGGCCGGCTACCAGGTGCAGCTCTATCCGGATGGTCTGGCCGCCCAGAAAGCCTTTTCTCTGAAAGTGCCTGACCTTATCATTTTGGATGTCATGCTGCCCGGTATGGATGGATTTGCCCTCACCCGCAGCCTGCGCGACCATTCGGATGTTCCCATCCTGATGCTCACCTCCCGCCGCGAAGAGAGCGACCGGATCGCCGGGCTCGAATTGGGTGCCGACGATTATGTGGTCAAGCCCTTCAGTCCGCAGGAATTGGTCAGCCGGGTCCGGGCGGTTCTACGCCGCATCGCCAAAGATGAAAAGAACAAAACCGCTGCTCCTGTTACCTTTCCCAGTCTGAGTGTGGATCCCCAGACGCGTATCGTGGTGGCACGCGGGCAGGAAGTCCTTCTGACTGCCAAAGAATTCGACATGCTCTACCACCTTGTTCGACACCCGCGCCAGGTGTTCTCGCGTGACCAGTTGTTGGAAAGCATCTGGGGCATTTCGGAATTTATTGATCCAAGCACGGTAACAGTCCATATCCGTCGTTTGCGCGAAAAGATCGAGATTGACCCGGCCAACCCCGCCCACTTGCAGACGGTCTGGGGTGTTGGATATAAGTTTGAGCCATAACTCATGAACATGCGGCCTGCCTCCCACCTGGGTTCTGTCGTTCGCCTTCTGGGTGGGATTTTTGTCATTCTACTGGTCTCTCTCGGCATTTTCTACTACATGATGAAGCCGCCGATGAGCGATCTGAGCTACATGGCTCAGTTCCTGGCCATCACCGCGCTGATCTCCGCCATGGCTGGTTATGCTGCTTATCGCTTCCGCTGGTTGGAACGCGCCCCCACTTTGCGTTGGTCGCTGCTCGGGGGGTATGCCCTGGCCAGCTTGTTGACCTTCCTAAACGTGTGGATCACTGCCCGCTTGATGTTTGCCAGTCCGCACGATCTATTGTTAGGGACCATCTTGCTTCTGTTCGCTGGCGGCATTGCCATGGTATTGGGCTATTTTCTCTCCAGCGCCATCAGCGAAAGGATCTGGCTTCTCGATCAGGCTGCCAAACAGATTCAATCCGGAAACCTGTCGGTACGCGTCCAGGTCAGCGGAAACGACGAGGTGGCCGGCCTGGCGCGTACCTTCAACCAGATGGCCGCCCAATTGCAGGAAGCCGAGACAAAACAGCATGCCCTCGAAACCCTGCGGCACGACCTGGTAGTCTGGGCTGGGCACGATTTACGCACACCTCTGGCAGGAATACGCGTGCTGGTGGAGGCGCTTGCCGATGGCATGATCGACGATCCTGCCACATCCCACCGTTACCTCGAGCAGGCCCGCAAGCAAATTGACCATCTGTCTCTTCTGATAGATGACCTGTTTCAGGTTTCCCAACTGGATGCCGGCGGTATCCCCCTCAACCTGGAACCAGCTTCGCTTGCCGACCTCATTTCAGATACCCTGGAGAATTTCTCCGGGATGGCCGCACAATTGCATATCGCCCTCTCAGGCCGCGCTGCTCCTGGGATTGACCCTGTGACTATGGATGTGCAGCGCATTGGGCGCGTACTCAATAACCTGGTGGATAACGCCCTGCGATATTCCCAGGCCGGTGGCAGCGTCTCGGTGCAGGCTGAAGTCGCGGCTGAAGCCGTCCGTGTGACCGTTCAGGATAGCGGCGAAGGCATTTCCTCCACCGATCTGCCGCACGTTTTTGACCGTTTTTACCGGGGCGAAAAATCCCGCAACCAGGCCACTGGGGGAACTGGGCTTGGTCTTGCGATTGCTAAAGGCATCGTGGAAGCCCATGGCGGGCAGATTGGCGTGGAGAGCAATTTGGGCCAGGGGGCCAGGTTTTATTTCTGTCTGCCCAAAAAAGGTTAATCTTTTCTTCAATTTACTGTAATAATTCCGTAATCTCTTGTCGCTATACTGGGGGAATGAAAAAGTAAGCGCGATGCGAAGATTTATAAGGAAATGGAATACCATGGAACAAAAACTGAAGCACCTTGAAATTCCCTCTTCTGAGATTACACCTGAGCGGCTGTATATGTCGCGCCGGGATTTTATGAAAGCTGCCGGGATCGCAAGCGCAACGGCTTTCCTGGCT
>JADGQB010000297.1 GCA_017882145.1 Anaerolineales bacterium | reverse complement strand
GATGGCTGATAATAACAATGATCAGCGCTGCCGGGCAAGCCTCTCGAAGTTTCTCAAGAGCCAGATTAGGTTCGTTGGGGAGTAATTTCCACTCCACCAGCAACATATCTGTCCGACAGATAGGTGCCTGGGCTAACGTGGTGGACCAATCGGCGGCTTCGCCAACTACTTCCATCTTTAAATCCATTAGCACCAGACGAAGTGCGGAGCGCTCTTCGCGTTGGGAATCGGCTAAATATACGCGGGGCATACGCTTATCGTACAATGAAGGCTCTCCTGTCGTAACCATCTAGTGGGGGGTGTTTTCCTCCGCCACTTGGGGGAGGGGATGAGTCTGAAAGAAGGGAGGAAAAACAAAATCAATGTTTCCGGATGAAACGGGCGGCAGCGGCAAGCAGCCGGCTGACTCACAATGAAAATAAGGCCATTATCGAGACCGCCAAGCGCTGGTTAAAACCCACGCAACAGCCGTACCGTTGGCTAAGCCGTGTGAGGGTTTCCTATCCTCAATTAGGAGAAAGTTCTATGCTATTGAACTGAAGGTTTTTTTGTGCGATAATAGCCCGCGGTATCCGCTGGAAAGGAACAAAGAACAATGCGCATTTTCGCCGCTCTTGGACTGATTCTTATCTTGGCCGGTTGCAACCTCTCCATGAATAATAGTTTTCCTCAGGCAACGCCTACCAACCCAGGGCCGGCCGTGTTTTCCGGGGCGACCTCGCCGGCGTTAGCGACAGCAACCGGGCCCGACCTGAAGAAAACAATCGCTTTGCCCAGCCCATCCGCCTCCATCAGCAACGCGCAGGCCTCCCAGACTCTGGCGCTTGCCCGTGACAAGATCAAGCACATCATTATCATTATGCAGGAGAACCGCTCCTTCGATGAGTACTTTGGCACTTACCCTGGCGCCAACGGCATCCCAATAGAAAACGGCGTTCCGACCGTCTGCTCTCCCGATCCCCAGACCGCACGATGTATCCAGCCCTACCATAACTCCAGCGATATCAATTCCGGTGGGCCGCATTCGTCTGCCTCAGCTAAGCTGGATATTGCCGGCGGAAAGATGAATGGCTTTGTGGCTTCTTTCCGCACGGCTCAAAAAGCCTGCCGGAGCCTGAACACCCCCGGCTGTTCCAAAAATGCGACCCCCGATGTGATGGGTTGGCATGACGCCCGGGAAATCCCCAATTACTGGGCCTATGCCCGGAACTTTGTTTTGCAGGATATGATGTTCGAGCCAAATGCCTCTTGGAGTTTGCCTTCCCACCTGTTCATGGTCTCGGGCTGGTCAGCTACTTGTTCAAAACCCGGTGATCCATTCAGCTGCGTGAATTCCATCAACGGCCCTATGGGGGCAATCAATGCGGCCAATCTAAGTAAGGTTGATTATGCCTGGACCGACCTGACCTATTTATTGCACAAGAACAACATTTCGTGGGCATACTATCTGGGCGAAGGCAGCGAACCCGATTGCGAAGACAATGCGATGCTATGCATCGCCAAACCACTAAGTGCCAAGATCCCCAGTATATTTAATCCCTTGGCCGCCTTCGATACTGTCAAACAGGATAATCAATTGGCAAATATCCTGGATGTTGATGAGTTCTACAAGGCTGCCATGGCCGGAACCCTGCCAGCGGTAGCTTGGATTGTGCCAGAAAACGCGGTCAGCGAGCACCCGCCGGCGAGTATCAAAGCCGGGCAGGCTTATGTAACCGGGTTGATCAACGCCGTCATGCAAGGCCCGGATTGGAATAGCACCGCCATCTTCCTGGCCTGGGATGACTGGGGCGGTTTCTACGATCACGTTGTTCCGCCGCAGGTGGACATAAATGGGTATGGCCTACGCGTACCTGGCCTGGTTATCAGTGCCTATGCAAAGAAGGGCATCATCGACGATCAAATTTTGAGCTTCGACGCTTATCTTAAATTCATCGAAGATGTTTTCTTGGCCGGTCAGCGACTTGACCCGGCAACGGATGGTCGAGCAGATCCACGCCCGACCGTACGCGAGAATGTGTCCCAGCTAGGTGACTTGTTAAGTGATTTCGATTTCAGCCAGTCGCCCCGCCCTCCGCTGGTGCTTTCCACCAATCCGCCGCCCGGCCCAGCTTCACAGCCTTGAAATGGTTGCCCTGGCTTACCGATCTCGTGAAAATAACCATCTGTTAATCCAGCGGCTCTATGTGGATCACGACGTTGTCCAGGTTGGATATTTTTCCTCATGAATTCGCCCGGCGCCCGAGCCGCAGAGGCCCCTCACACCCATATCTGGGTGCTTCCCCCATGTCTGGGGGCTTCACCTATAACTAGGTGCTTTCCCCATGACTGGGGCCGTGTCTCCAGATGGGCAATCCGCTCACGCCGGATCATTCTCCGTGTTCGAAACCGGGCGAAATATGGTACTCTTATAGCACATTCTGCTGTTTGTCACCCCATGATGCCGGATGCACTGGATGAGCTTCCGATTCCGAGAAATCGGGAGTACCTGTCATTTTTTTGCACCGCGTTGGGAAGGAGCGCACACGATACAAAAGGAAGGCCGATCATGAAAAGGCAGTTGGCAGGTTTGATTCGATTGACGCGCTACAAGGAATATCCATTCTTCGTAATCATCACCTCATTATTAGGTGCCGCTGCGGCCCACGGCTTCCTGGGTTGGAAATTAATCGGGGTGCTAACTGCCAACCTTCTGGCAGTGGCGTTTGCATTCATGATCAACGACGTGGAGGACGCTCCCGACGATGCCCTCGACCCGGCCAAAGTAAAGCGCAACCCGGTCTCGGCGGCCGACCTCTCGGCCAGAACCGGCCTGTTGGCTTCGTTTGGAGTGGCGATCGCCGCCGGATTGGTATACGCGGCTCTGGGCATCTGGCCCCTGGTTATGGGGTTGAGCTGCCTGGCGATCGCCTACCTTTATTCCTGGCGACGCATTCGCCTGAAATCCAAACCGGTTGTCGATCTGATCTCGCATGGTCTGATGCTGGCCGGCCTGCAGTACCTGTCTGCCTATTTTTCCTTTGAACCGTCCCCCTTTTCACGCTGGGTGTATCCTTTTGTGTTCGTTGTCGGGATCAGCCTGTATGGAGAGTTGATCAATGAACTGCGCGATCTGAAAGGGGATCGGGAGGCCGGCATCACGCACACGGCCAACCTGATCGGTCAACAGGCCGCCTTCTGGCTGATGACCGGGCTGCTCTCGATCGGGATCGGTTCAGGGGTGGTCACGATTTTCATTGTCCACCTGATCCCTGTGTGGACACTGCTGGTCTGGGCGGCCCTAGCCAGCATTCTGGTCATCCCCAAGTTGGTGCGCATCCGCCGGCACGCCTCGCGGATCGCCATGCAAGAATCCTTTCATAAACCAATTGAGATCGCGGCGGCATTTGCCTTGATGCTCCAATTTATCATTCCGTGGGCGGTAAGGTTTTTCGCCCTGCCCTATTTTCACAGCTGGTAATTCATCGAAAGCGCGCCTCGGATAGCGACTAAAAAAATTCCGAATGGAGTTGCCGTGCAAAAAAATCTCTCGATCATTATTCCCGCCTACAATGAGCAGGATCTCATATCCGATTGTCTGGATTCCGTTCTCAATCAAACGGCTGATCCCGAGTCCTATGAAATTGTGGTTATCGACAACAATTCCACCGACCGAACCGCGGCGATTGCCAGGAATAAGGGGGTCCGGGTGGAAAAGGAAACCCAAAAAGGCTATGTCCACGCCATTCAAAAGGGGGTGGATGTAAGTGAAGGGAAGATCCTTGCATTCATGGACGCGGATTGTCGCGCCCCTGCCAATTGGGTTTCGAAAATCCTTCGTAATTTCGAAGAATCGCCTGAGATCGTTGCCCTGGGGGGAAAGTTGAATTATTTTGACACCCCTCTGATCTTCAGCCGGACCATGAAGTCGCTTCTATTTTTCGCGGATGCTTTGCCCGGCAACAATATGGCCATCCAGCGGGAAGCATTGAATCGCATTGGAGGGATCGACACAAAGGTCAATTTGAGTGTGGATTTTTGGATGTCGCTGAAACTGAAGCAGGCCGGCAGAATCAAGATCGACAAGAGCCTGATCATGCTGACTTCCGGAAGAAGGTTCGAGGGTGCCTTTACCTCGTACCTGCAATACGGCGTAAATGTCTTATCAATGCTGCTGCTCGCCCGGCCCCTGTTTTTCAATTTCCCGGATGTACGCTAAAGACCAAAATTGAAGGAATCAACCGCCGCCCGGGGGAAGGGAGTCTGGCTGGCGGACGAGATTTTACACAGCCCTTCACAAACGCGATAATCGCATGAAACGATTATGGATCGGCTGGGGATTTGCCTCAGTGGCTGGCATCCTGCTGGCGATCGGTTTCCTGCAGGTGCGAAGCATGCACGAGTGCGGCTTTTTTAAAATTCAGCCCCCTTTGTGGTCAAAAAGCCAACGGCGCGCCACTCCCATATTTGGGAAGATAGATCACTGAAAATGGTTTTACAACCCCCATCGCAGGAAGGCAAGCCATCAGTCTACGTCTCGTTGCCGTGTTGTCCCAAAATTGCTCGTTACCCTTTATAGGTGAATGTATAAAAGCATACCCCTGACTGGCTGAGGGGGGCAGCCAATCAAGCGCAACAATATTATTGCACGAGATGGATACGAAGTCTATAAGCGAATGATTGAGTTGGGCTATGTGTAAATCCAGATGGGGCGATGCCTATTCTTGATCGTCAGGACATAATATCAATCCGTCGGTCAGGTCCACCGGCAAGACAGCCAGCAGACCCGTACCGGGCTGGTACAAATCGCCGACGACTGTGCGGGTGGCAGCCATGACGCGCCTGACCGTCTCATCGTTCTTAACAATGGTGAAAAGCGTCCGGCTTAAATCCGTGTTACTTTCAAAGAAATCGCTCAGGGAAGGCATCAGCGGCAGGTCATCGCGCAGAGCGGCAGACTGGTGGATGCGGCCCATCCCGGTGCTGTAGAACAC
>JADGQB010000296.1 GCA_017882145.1 Anaerolineales bacterium | reverse complement strand
GGGGGCCGGATGGTATTTGCCCCGGATGGCATTTCGCTGGTTTGCGAATATTGCGACCAGGGCAGGCGCCTGTCCACGCAGGCCAACGGCGGGGAACAGGATTTTTTCATTGCCATGGCGAACGGATCCAGTCAGCGGATACCGGTCGAAGTGCCCACGTTCCGTTGCCAGGGTTGTGGAGCTACTTTTGTATTGGCAGTGGATCAAATCTCTGCCACCTGCGCCTACTGTGGCTCGGTGCATGTGGTTGCGACGGCTGAGAAACGGCAGATGATCGAGCCGGATTCGATCCTGCCAATGGCTTTCGATCAGAAACTGGCCAACTGGAAGTTGATCCACTGGATGGAGGCGATGAAGGTTGTGCCTCAAGAACAGGTGCAGGCACCCCGTGGCCTGTACCTGCCGGTCTGGACGTTTGACATATTTGGAAATATTCCCTGGAAGGGTATGACCTACCGGGATAAGCGCATGGTGCCTGTCTCTGGCGAAAAGACCATCCACTTCGATGCAGTATGCATCCTTGGCTCAAAAAGGTTGGCAGATCTTATGGTGAAGCTGCTGCCTGATTATGATCTGAAGAATGCCACGAAGTATGATGCACGCTTTTTGGCCGGCTGGATGGCGGATGTCTACGATCTTCCCATGGCAGAGGCCTCTCTGGATGCCCGCAGTATCGCGGTAGAAAGAGTGCGGGCCATGATCCACACAGAATTTGGTCACGTTTCACACCTGGGTTACAACTCCTCAACGCTCATGATCAGTGCTTTCAAACTCATCCTGGTACCGGTCTGGGTGACAGAGATCAAGGCCCACGACCGGATTTCCTGTGTACTTATCAATGGACGGAATGGCTCCATCCATAGCGAAATCCAGGAGCGCGGCCTGGCAGGCTGGCTGGAAAATATGCACGACGGCCAATAAAGACGATCCGGATATGCCAGGTACATCTTTTCGCAGCTTATGTCGATCCTAACCATAATCCGCCAGCGGCGCCATCGCCGGAGTCTAACCCGCACCAGCACCCAGCAGCGCTCACAGCGAGCGGCTTTTGGATTCGGGTTCACCGTCAGTGCGGCGCTGGTGGTGACTGTCCTGGTTGCTGCTCTGGCATACGCGGGTTTGACACGCGGCCTGCCGCCGGTCGAGGAATTATCCATCCTCCTGGATCCCAGCAATGGTTTTTTGCTCCAGCCGACGCGCCTGTATGATCGCAGCGGTCAGCATCTGCTGGCGGTGCTGGCTCCCAAGGATGCCACACGTATTTACGCGCCATACGATCAAATGCCTCAAAGTTTGATCGAAGCCACTATCGCAACAGCCGAACCAAATTTCTGGTACTCACCCGGCTACGTGATAAGCGGTTGGCAAAACCCGGATGCGCATGCCACCCTGGCGCAGCGCCTGGTTTCTGGGCTGCTCCTGGGAGACCAGGCGGCTTCTCCGCTGCGCGCTATCCACGAACGCATGCTGGCAGCCCAGGTCACGGCTCATTATGGGCGGCAGCAAGTGTTGGAATGGTATCTGAACAGCGCCTATTATGGTCATTATGCCTACGGAGCTGAAGCTGCGGCGCAGGAATATTTAGGGAAATCCATCACGCAGATCAACCTGGGGGAGGCAGCTTTACTGGCTGCCGTAGGCCAGGCGCCTGCCATTAATCCAATCGATACTCCCCAGGCTGCTGAACAGAACCGTTTGAAGGTTATCCGGGCCATGATGGAACAGGGATTGATCAACCCGGCGGATGCTGCGCAGGCAGTGCGAAATCCGCCTTCACTCCGCACCCCTCCTGCTCAGGGAGAGGGAGCATTAGGGGAAGGCGATATTGCACCGGCTTTTATCAAGCTGGCCCTGGCACAACTTGACGCCTATTTCGGCGCAGGGCGTGCGGAGCGCGGCGGTCTGACCATTACCACCAGCCTGGATTACGAACTGCAACTGCAGGCTGTCTGTGTTGCACAGACTCAACTCAGCCGGCTGGCAGGTTCCAACCGCGATGTACTGGCGGCGGATGGAACTGCCTGCACAGCCGCAAACCTGTTGCCGGGGCTCCAGCCGGGCGAGAGCCTTCCGGGAGCTTCGGCCAGCATTATCCTGCTTGACCCTCAGACCGGGCAAATCCTGGCGGCGGTGGGGGACATGCAGGACGGTGAGCAAAGCAACTCCCTGGCTTACCATCCTGCCGGTACGGCCATCACGCCATTCATCTATTTAACAGGTTTCTCGCGCGGCCTCAACCCGGCTTCGCTGGGTTGGGATATCCCAGCCAGCAGCCCGCTGCCCGGCCAGGTCTATCACGGCCCGCTGCGCCTGCGTACTGCGTTAGCGAACGACTACCTCGCTCCGGCAGTCGATCTGCTCGACCAGATGGGGCAGGAAAGCGTGCAGAGTATTTCGGCTCCGTTCGGCTTGAACATACCGAACGGGATCCAGTTGTTGAAGGACGATTTTCAAATTTCCCCGCTGGCCCTGGCCGAGGCCTATGGGATCTTCGCGGACAGCGGCACAATGGCCGGAGAGAGCCTCGCCAATGGAGGCCTGCATTCCAGCGTAATATTAAATGTACAAGGAGTGAACCATTCGGTCTGGGCGGATTGGACAACGAGCCAGACGCGGCTCCTGCTCAGCCAGCAATTGGCATATCTCATGAACCAGGTTTTGAGCGATGAGACCGCTCGCTGGGCTTCCCTCGGACATCCCAATCCACTTGAGATCGGCCGTCCGGCGGGAGCGAAGTTAGCCCGCAGCCTGGACCTCTCGGCGGCCTGGGCAATAGGCTATACACCTGAGCGGGTGGCGGTTGTCTGGCTGGGACCCGGTTCTGGAATTGGCCCGGGCGTTAGTGAAGCGCCTGCACAGAGCGTGAGCAATGTATCCAATCCCGTGGTGGCGCGTGTCTCTGCAGACCTGTGGCATGCCTTGATGCAGTATGCGGTACGCGACCTGCCATCCGAAAGCTGGGAGATGCCCTCCGGAATCGTGACCGTCCCGGTCTGCGATCCATCCGGCCTGCTGCCGACGGCGGTCTGCCCGAATGTGGTTAATGAAATCTTCCTGGAAGGACGCCAGCCGGTCCAGGTTGACACACTTTACCAGACTTTCCAGGTGAACTCCGAGACCGGACTGCTGGCAACTGTTTTCACTCCCCCAGAGCTGGTGGAAAAGCGCACCTACATGGTTGTGCCGCCTAATGCACGTCAATGGGCCAAGACTGCCGGGTTACCCACGCCACCCACGGCCTATGATACCGTGCAGAAACCGCCGGTTTTGCCGGATGTGCATATCAGTACGCCGGAAATGTTTTCAGACGGCCGCGCCACGCTGGAAATCCGGGGAAGTGCGAAAGGGACTGATTTCGTCTCGTACCGCCTGGAATACGGCCAGGGTCTGTATCCGGTCGCCTGGATGCAGATCGGAACAGACAGCCGGAAACCAGTCACGGAAGGGCTGTTGGGGGAGTGGGATACGACCGGGCTGGACGGGCTTTACGCACTGCGCCTGATGGTGGTGCGCTCCGACCAGCGTGTTGATCAGGCGGTCGTGCAGGTGACCCTGGATAATACCGCTCCGCAGGTGGCGATCACCTATCCTCAGGCCGGACAAACAATCAGCGCGGCGCAGGAACCGCAGTTGGCTTTGCAAGCCCAGGCCAGCGACCCATTCCTGAACAAAGTTGGTTTTTACGTGGATAACAAGCTGGTGGGGCAGTCCAGCGTGGCGCCCTTCGGTGTGATCTGGTCTGCCAAATCCGGTGGGCACACCCTGAAAGTGGTGGCTACCGACCTGGCCGGGAATACGACGGAAGCAAGCCTAAAGTTCACAGTGGGGAAGTAAATACGTCAGCCTTTTAACGAGAGGGCGTCTGCCAGCAACTTGCCATTGATATAGATGGTTACATCCGTCACCGTCTGGAACTGCCGGGCGGTGGCTTCAAGCTGGCCGGCAACGCGCGGGTTGTCACATTCGCCTCCCAGCGTCAGGGTACCGGTCAGGTTGATGACGGCTTTACCGGAGGTGACTGTGACGCTTTCAATTTGGAGGTCGGATTGGTACAAGGCATTGTACAGCCCGGACTGTCCATAATACTGATCCTTGAGCGCAAGCAGGGCACCCAGACTGGCGCGTAACACCCCTTGTGAGGGCGGAATCTCAATCTGTACCGGTACCAGGCTGTCGCCGCAGCCCACCAAATCGCCCGATTGGCCATTATCGCCGACTGCAACCAGGAACATCTGCACCATTTGCGGACCGGGGGTAACGTCGGAGGAAACCACGACGGTATCGGTTGGCGGAACTTCAGTCTCGGTGGGCAGGGCAGGAGTTATTGTCGGCACTGGCGGCAAGGCTGTGGCGGTCGGTTGTGGATCAACCGCTGAGGACGCCAGGGCCGTGGCAGTAGCCGGGGCATAATCGATGCCCACCTGGAAGGTGCCATTGCAGGCTGTTATGAACAAGAGAAGGAAGATGGCTGACAAGCTGCGGGATATTGATTTCATAGGGCCTCCAGATATCATTCAAGTTCAGAATAAAATTACCTGGTACGAGTTCAATCCTGCCTATTACGGCCGGCCTAATTACAGGCCGCCGGCAGCATCGAGTTCACGTCCGTGCCGTTTTTCACCTGTGTGAACTTCCCGGAAACAATGCCCAGGGGTTGGAAGGGCGGGACGGTCTGGTTGGCAGGCTGGGAGAGGCGCAGGGTGTAGCAACCTACAAAGGTCTGCGCGGCACTGGAAGTAGTGACAACATGCATGGCCAATGGCACTTTGTAATATATGCTGCCGGCAGCACCTTCAGTCAGGGGCGTGCCAAAGCTGACCGTAATCGTATCTGTATTGGAATATCCGGCTGCCCAGGCGTCATAGGCACCCGGAAAGGTGGCGGGGGTCTGGAAATAATAATAGGCCCGGACATATTGTTTCAGGTTGAGGGCATTCAAGAAGGAACTGACGGTTTCAACCGGTCCACTGCGG
>JADGQB010000295.1 GCA_017882145.1 Anaerolineales bacterium | reverse complement strand
CAGTATGATGAGTTGAAAAGCCGATTTATCGTTTCGCGCGCCTCCCATGTCAGCCCGTACCTGGAATCAGTGAAAAAGAGCCTGGTCGAGTTGCTAGATTACGCCGGACGATCCAATGTCCGCCTGGGCATCGAGAACCGTTTCCACTTTTTCGATATCCCCATACCGGACGAGATGGGTGAAATCCTGGAACTGGCTGGCCCGGATCGGATTGGGTTTCTGTACGATATAGGTCACGCTCAGACGCTGGATAGATTGGGTTTTTTCCCGCATGCCGGCTGGTTGGAGCGATTTGCCGATCGTATCCTTGGTGTGCACATCCACGATGTATCCGGGATCCGCGATCACCGGGCGCCTGGCTTGGGTGAGATCGATTTCCGCTGGGTGGCCGGCTACCTTCCCAAAACGGCCTTCCGTACGGTTGAAGTCATGAGTGATAACACGCCCGAGCAGCTAAAGGCAGGTCTAAAAATCTTGTATGAGACAGGTTGTATCGACCTGGTCCAATAAAGGAGATTTACAATGGCACGACTATTCAAGAAAAAGGATAATGTATTCATTAAGCTCATTCAGGATCAAGCCGCTCTGACACTGGTGGGCATGGAAGCTTTGAAGGCCTATATGGGCTGCCAGGATCCGGATGCTTCCGATAAATTGACCAGGGCTGAAAAAGATGCCGATGAAGCCCGCCGCATCTTGATTGACGAACTTAATCGGACGTTTGTCACTCCCTTTGATCGGGAGGATATTTTTGCCCTTTCACGCACCATTGACGATGTTCTGGATTATGCCTACAGCACGGTGAGTGAGATGGATATCTTGAAGGTCGAACCGACCCAATTCATGCAGCGCATGGCCTCACTGCTCCGGGATGCAGCCTATGAGATCTCGATGGCTGCCGACCGGCTGGGTGAACATCCCCGTTTATCCAGCGAACACGCTCAGCGCGCCAAAGCTCTCGAGAACCGCGTCGAAGAGGTCTATCGTGAAGCCCTGGCCGACCTGTTCAGCGGAGCCGAGGATATTGCGCATGTAGTCAAAATGTTGAAACTGCGTGAGGTCTATCGCCACCTCAGCAACGCTTCCGACCGGGGCGATGAAGCCGCCAACGTGATTGCCGATATCGTGGTCAAGATCACCTAGCACAAGGATCTATGGTATGTCTCTCATAATTATTGTGGTAATTGTGCTGGCTCTGGCTTTTGATTTTTTGAATGGGGTCCATGATTCCAGTAATATTGTTGCCACCATGATCTCATCAAGGGCACTCTCGCCGCGGGTGGCTCTGGGAATGACAGCCCTGGCGAACTTTTTCGGCCCGTTCATTTTTGGCGTTGCAGTGGCAAATACGATTGGACACGAAATTGTCCTTGCGGAGGCAATCAATCTAAATGTGCTTCTTGCGGCTCTGGCCAGCGCAATTCTATGGAACCTGCTGACCTGGTACCTGGGTTTCCCCAGCAGTTCTTCGCACGCACTGATCGGTGGGTTAGTCGGGGCGGTGGTGATGGATGCCGGTTGGAAGGTTATTCAATACGACGGTTTGTTGAAAATCGTTATCGCTTTGTTTACTTCTCCGATCATTGGCCTGGTTATTGGTTATTTGCTGCTCAAGTTGATCCTGATGCTATGCTCGAAAGTTGGCCCGGGTGTCAATGGATTTTTCAAACGCGGCCAGATCGTGACTGCGCTGGCTCTTGCGCTCAGTCATGGTACCAACGACGCTCAGAAGACCATGGGCATTATCACCCTGGCGCTGGTTACCGGGGGTTATTTGAAGGTGTTCGCAGTGCCAACTTGGGTCATTTTAATTTGTGCCGCGATGATTGCCCTGGGCACCGCCATAGGTGGAAATAGGCTGATTAAAACGTTGGGGGGAAAGTTTTATAAGATCCGGCCTGTGGACGGTTTTGCCTCGCAGCTGGCTTCTGCAGTCGTCATTCTGAGTGCATCTTTGTTAGGCGGTCCGGTCAGTACCACCCAGGTGGTCAGCTCGGCCATCATGGGCGTGGGCGCGGCAGAAAGAGTGAATAAAGTCCGCTGGGGAGTGGCACGCGAGATTTTGACCGCTTGGTTGTTGACTATCCCTGCCACTGCCCTTGTCGCAGCCGGGTGTTTTTGGATAATCAACCAGTTCATTCCGTAATTATCCTCACAAATTTCTTCAAGAAAGGTTTACATGAACACTGCCAAACTTTATGATGTTGTCTATATTGGAAATTACACCAAGGATACGATCATTTCTCCGGCTGGCACCCGCTTTGTAGATGGTGGCGGTTCGCGCTATGCCGCTTACGCGGCTGCTTGCCTGGGCTTAAAAGTGGCGGTTGTCACCCGCCTGGCCCGGGAGGATATTCATATTGTTGCTAATTTAAACCTGGCCGGGATCGATTGTTTCCCCACCTACGCCTCCACTTCCACCTTGATGTGCCTGGAATATCCCACCAACAACCCGGATATCCGCACCCTGACGGTCGCCGGAGTGGCCGGAAATATCACCCCGGCTGAGCTGGAAGGGCTGCAGATGAAATCAGCCGTTATCGGGTCCAGCCTGCGCGGCGAGGTGGGCCTGGATGTTATCGAAAGCTTGAAGGAAAGGAATGTAACCCTGGCCGCGGATATGCAGGGCTACGTGCGGGTATTGCGCGGGCAGGAGCTTAAATACGAACCCTGGCCTGAAATGCAGGCGACCCTGGCACACATCGATATTCTTAAGAGTGATGCAATCGAAGCCGAATTCCTCACCGGTGAGACGGATATCTTCAAAGCTGCCCGATTCTACTCTGACATGGGTCCCCAGGAAATTGTCCTGACCCATAAGGATGGTTTGCTGATCCTGGCCCACGGGCAGTTCCACGAGTTTGGATTCTATCCCGCCCGGCTGGATGGCCGCAGTGGACGCGGAGATACCTGCATTGGGACCTATGTGGCCATGCGGCTGGTAAAAGATCCACTCCAAGCCGGGATCTGGGCTGCGGCGGTAACGAGCCTGAAGATGGAAAAACTAGGCCCCTTCGACCGCCCGGTCAGTGATGTCGAAGCTTTGATCCATGCCCGGTACAATCATGGGTCTTTACACTGAAAAACAAATCCAGATCGACCGGCAGCGGGAGTCGATCCTAGCCCGCTACCCGGCGCTCTGGGATCAAATGATTGCTGAATGGAGGTTACCAGGCTCCGAAGACCGGGCCTGGTTGATGTATTCTGCCAACTATTTGTTCCGGACCCGGGGCGTTCGCTGGGCGATCGATCCGCTCAGGTTGATATCCCGCCTGCCGCAGGCGCCTGGCGTGCAGGTTGATGGCGATCTAAAAGATCTGGAAATTGTTCTATTGACCCATCATCACTCAGATCACCTGGACCTTGGCTTGCTGAGTGCCCTGCGGCATTTACCGGTCTGGTGGATAGTCCCAGAGGACATTCTTACGCTGGTACAAAAGCAGGCCGGCCTGCCCTCCAAACAAATCCTGGTGCCGAAGTCTATGCAACCGATCGATTTGCTTGGCCTCCGCATTACCCCTTTCCGTGGGCAGCATTGGCGGGCTGATCCTGACTACCCCTCTGGTCGCCGAGGTGTTCCGGAGACAGGCTATTTGGTTGAACAGGGGCATAAACGCTGGTTGTTTCCTGGAGATACCCGCACTTACGATCCCAGCCAACTGCCAGGTTTTGGCGGTGTGGATGCGGCCTTCGTTCATCTCTGGCTGGGACGTGCCAGCGCCCTGGTTGAAAGACCCCCGTTATTGGAATCGTTTTCCTCCTTTTGCGAGGCGCTGCGATCAAAGCGCATTATCGTCACTCATCTGCAGGAATTTGGGAGGAAGCCCGATGATTATTGGGATGAGAGCCATTTTCAGCAAGTGAAGCACAGCTTGCAGGCTACTGCACCGGATATTGCTGTGGAGTCTGCAATTATGGGGGAGTCTTTAATATTGTAAAAAATCCGGGAAATTTATATCATCTGTTAATAGCAATATGAAATCCGAAAGCCAGCGTCATTGAGTCTGCCGCGCGGCGAATGTCCATAACGATCATTGGCAAACAAATGCTCGGGGTTGCTGTCATTCCAGGCGCCACCCTTGAATACCCGATAGGTATAGCCATTGATATGTATGCCATCCAATTCTCAGGGCGTCAACCACCATTCCCAGACGTTACCGGGCATATCCATCGCTCCATAAGGACTCTGTCCTTGCGGATAACTGCCCACGCTGGTTGGGCTTCCAACACTATTTCCATAATTACCGTTCCTTTCACCCAGTTGATTTCCGAACGGATATTGCCAGTCCTGGTCACCCAGCGCCGCGCGCTGCCATTCCTATTTGGTTGGCAGGCGGACGTGCCAGGTATCCAGGTCCGGAACATTTAAGGGAGTGGCATTGGCATTGTCTTCTGGATTTCGGGTCTGCAAACCGGCTGACAGCCAGGCGCGAAATGCCAGGCTGTCAAACCAGCTGACGCGCGTGCGCGGCAACTCCGGACCGTCGAAAGCAGTTGGCTTGGGTTTCGGGTGGTCTTTATGCCACTGGCGCGCTTCAGGAGAATACTCCTGAAGGGTGGCATTGCCAAATCCATTTGGATCATCCAAAAAGCGCCGGTATTGGGCATTCGTAATGGGATATTTTGCGATCGCAAAGTCAGCCGTCTGAAATTCACCGCCATTGGTCCCGCCGTAAGATGAAGCCTCCAGGAGGGTTACTTTCCCGCCGGATACATGGCACCATTCAAAGGGCGGGCAGAGCATCGCCTGGGTGATCCTGGAAAGGATTTCAAGATCTGCAGTCATGGGTGGCTCGAATTTGGTTCTGAATAATCCCACTAAAGGATGTTTATATCAATTTTTTTATCCAGGAAACGTCCATAATCCCGGGCTGCTGCTACGATTAAATTCCGGCCGGTTTTATCGGGCGCTTTGAATAGGTTGATCTCTACCAAGACCTGATCCTTTTTAATCGTTCTTTTCCAGATTCCCATCAC
>JADGQB010000065.1 GCA_017882145.1 Anaerolineales bacterium | reverse complement strand
AACGGCACACTCGCGGATCTGAAAAAGCTGTTCCCGTCTGCAAAGGTGGAATATGTGGAAAAACAGCCGACATTGGAGGAGATATTCCTCGCAATCATCGGTAAAAAGAAGGAGAAGTAACCATGAATAAAAACTTTTTCAGCGATATGGGCATTATGCTTGGACGTTCCATGCGCCATATTTTCCGCAGCATGGACACCATCATCACGGTCACCATCATGCCGATTGCGTTTATGCTGCTGTTTGTCTATGTGTTCGGCGGTGCAATTCAAACCGGCACGGACAACTATGTGAATTACCTGCTGCCCGGCATCCTGCTGATTGCGATTGCAAGCGGCATCGCCTACACGGCTTATCGTCTGTTTATGGATATGCAAAGTGGCATCTTCGAACGGTTCCACTCGATGCCGATTGCGCGTTCCACCGTGCTGTGGGGACACGTGCTGACCTCACTGGTATCCAATGCGATTTCGGTTGTCGTAATCATTCTCGTAGCGCTCATTATGGGCTTCCGCTCACCGGCAGGAGTACTGTCATGGCTTGCCGTAGCCGGTATATTGGCGCTGTTTACGCTGGCCTTGACCTGGATCGCGGCAATTGCCGGACTGTCTGCAACATCGGTGGACGGTGCAGGCGCCTTTTCTTACCCGCTAATTTTCCTGCCATTTATCAGTTCGGCGTTCGTACCGACCGAATCGATGCCGGCAGTCGTTCGCGCCTTTGCCGATAATCAGCCGGTGACCTCGATCGTGGACGCTATCCGTGCGCTACTGTCAGACCAGCCTGTAGGCAATAACATTTGGATTGCTCTTGCGTGGTGCGTCGGGATTATGCTTGTGGCTTATATCTTTGCGATGAGGGTGTATAAAAAACGGGTGTGAAAAACAATACTTCGTCAAAAATAACTTGAGAAAATAGGGCTTTTCGTAGTAGAGTAGAAGTCGGCCAAGACCAAAACTCACCACAAAAAGCCCATGACAGACAAGCACTTTTTAGCAGGCGATGAGAGTGTGGTGACCTCACGGCCCCGCAGGCCGAATCCACACAACCAATCCGCTTGATCTAACCCCAGCTAATGCCTATACTGTTATAGTAGATTAAGGAGAATAAATCATGGAAACCAAGCCCGGGCCATCCGACAAGATCACTCCCACCGAACTGAGGGCCGCCTTCCAGGCGCTGAACGAACGCCTGGATATGCTCGAGACCGAACTGGCGAGCATGCGCGAGGGGCTGAACGCAGCCGCCAGCCAGCCGCAGGCAGCCGCAGCCGGCGCAGGGAATACGATCGACTTTATGGCGAGCATCCTGCTGGTGGGGATGGACGACAACGGGCAGCCAACCTACAAGATGAAAGGCGGGCAGTACATGAAATTTGGGGTGAGAGTCTGGCCTGAAATCCTGCCCGAGCTGGGGATCGACCCGGGCAGCTTGAAGCCCGGCCCAAACCCGGTTAACTTGCACGTGCTGGCGCTGATGGGGGAGAAAGGCCCGAGGAAGGTGATCGGGCTGGCCAGGTAGACAGTGCGGAGAACAAACCGAATAACGAAGACTTCCTCTGATCAGATTGATCGGGGGAAGTCTTTTTCAATAAGGATGAGAAATAATTAAGGAAGGCTACTGCCGGCGGATCATGGGCAGGTAAATCTGGTTCAGGGACTCATTGATGTGGAAGCCGGCACTGTCGGAAGTGAGATTCTCTCCAAAAGTGACATTCCCAGAAAAAGTATAATCACCCGAAGGAGTATTTGGGGGAATTTGGGTGGATAAAGCCCAGTATGAGACACCTGGAGGAATGACCGGGGTGCTGTGGGCTTCAAAAGCATGCATAGCATTCCCATCAGAGTCCAAGACGATCAACTCGAAGGCAGCTTGTCGTGGGGTGCCAAATTGATTGTTTACCTCAATCAACAGCTGGATGGGATCACCTGAATAAAAGTCTGTTTTGACGGAGGCGGCCTGCAGATCCCCGGAAGGCAAATACTGAGCTATTCCCTGGGAGGGATTAACCCCGGCCGAATCCATGGTAAGCACATCCACCACAAAGACGGACGTAATGGATAATTTGAAAGTGGCGGATACTGTTTGAGCATGAACTACCGGTGAGACGCTCAACCCTGAACAGAACATTCCCAGAAGAATGAACGAATGCAACAATTTTCGGATATGGATGCGTGCTTTCGTGTTCACAGAAGTCTCCTGAGATTAGTTAATGAAGAAAGCAAGCCCTGTTGGAGTGAAGGTGTGGATTAATTACTATTATAAGAAAATAAGTTTCAGGATCGTATTAAATTCTTTACAGGTCTGAAAGGTCAGGCAGTTCTTACAATATTGAGAAGTCGGGGGAGTGGGTTTATGAGGGTTGTAAAGGTTTGAGGGTTAAGAGGTAAGCATGGCTGAAGTGAAGGGGAAATGGGATGAAAGGCAGGCCCTGCCCGGCAATAACGGTCTTTTTGATATAAACAGAAAGGAAGTTTCGGCCCTTCGTGATATACTATTTCCAATACCCTTTTTAGAAAAAAGGAGCCATCCATGTTTGTCTCGCAAAAAATGACCAAAAGACCCGTCACGGCCAAAGCCGACATGTCTGTACCAGACGCGTTGGAGTTGATGCATGTAACCAAAGTCCATCGCCTGCCGGTGCTCGATCCGAACGGAAAGCTGGTCGGCATCGTCTCGGAGGGAGATCTCTTGTACGCAAGCCCTTCGCCAGCGACCACCTTGAACGTCTGGGAAATGCACAGCCTGCTGGCAAAGCTTAAGGTGGACAAGGTGATGACCCGTAAAGTGATCACGGTCACCGAGGATACGCCGATCGAAGAAGCAGCCTGTATGATGGTCGAGAAGAAAATCGGCGGCATGCCCGTCATGCGCGGAAAGGAACTGGTCGGCATCATCACGGAAACCGACCTGTTCAAGGTATTCATTGCACTGCTCGGAGGCTACCGGCCGGGCGTGCGTGTGGCTGCTTCCATCTCCGGCGCCAAGGGTACCTTTTCAAAGGTCAGCGGCGCCATCTCTCAAGCCGGTGGGAATATCGTCGGCCTGGGCTTCGACGAAGTTTCCGAAACTCCGGAGGAGAACTGGCAGATGACCATGAAGGTGCAGGATATCACCAAGAAAAAAGTGCTGGATGCGCTCAAGCCGGTGGTACGCGAGATCCTGGATGCCCGTAATATATAATCCTGCCCAAGCAAGCCTGTGCAAAAACCTGAACGATCTGGGTTAAATGAAGAAATATGCCTCCATATAGACGGAAGGCATATTTTTTTGGTTAGTTTCGGCCCGATTGCATAGCAGCCTTTCCGGCGATACAATAATAACGGAGCCAGAGCATGGCTCTGTCAGGGTTTTCAACCAGTCCGGCCGTTTTCGAAAACAGATTTCGACAAACCTCCGTCCGGTTGGTAAAGACTTCATAATTAGGAGGCACAATGCTGCGATCTTTTCTGATTTATCTCTCCAAAGCCACCTGGGCGCAACGACTGGTCACTTCCTGGAAATTTGCGTGGCGGGCCGCCAGCCGGTTCGTAGCCGGGAGCAGCGTCCAGGATGCGATCCAGGTGGTGAAGGATCTGAACGCAAAAGGGATCAATGTCACGGCCGACCATCTCGGTGAAGCCACCACCACGCCGGATGAGGCGGTCAAAGCCACCCAGGATATCCTGGACTTGCTGGACCAGATCCATGCCAGCAACGTACGCGCGAATGTTTCGGTCAAACTGTCCCAGATCGGTCTGGCACTGGATGAAGGGCTGTGTGAAAAAAACCTGGAGCAAATCCTGACCCGGGCGCGCCAGTACCAGAACTTCGTGCGCATTGATATGGAAGATACGCCCTACACCGATAAAACCATCGGCATGTACGAACGAATGCGCCATAAAGGCTTCGACAATACCGGCCTGGTGATCCAGTCCTACCTGTATCGTACCCAAAAGGACACACAGGTGCTGCTCGCCGAGGGGACGCGCTTCCGGCTGGTCAAAGGCGCCTATAAAGAACCGGCCACGCTGGCCTTCCCGAAAAAAGCAGATGTGGATGCCAATTTCGATTGCCTGACCAAGATCATGATCGACGGCGCGCTTGCCAAAGGCGCCCAGCCGCTGAGCAGCGACGGGCGCATCCCGCCCATTCCGGCGATCGGCTCCCACGATGAGAAACGCCTGGCATATGCCAGGACCTACGCCCAGCAGGTGGGCCTGCCAAACCAGGCGCTCGAATTCCAGATGTTGTACGGCATCCGGCGCGATCTGCAGGATAAATATGTGAAGGAAGGTATTCCGGTGCGCGTTTACGTGCCTTATGGGACGCACTGGTATCCGTACTTCATGCGCCGCCTGGCCGAGCGCCCGGCTAATGCATGGTTCTTCATTTCCAACTTCTTCCGAAAATAGCAGCCTGGATCGAGCGCTGCTCCCAACCACCCACCCACTCCCAAAAGCAGCCTGACCGCCTTGGGAGTGGGATTTACCCCGACATTATATAAATAATCTTATGCTAACTCTTCCTGAAAAGATCATCTTCACCCTGGCCGTCCTGGCCACCCTGGCGGCGGTCTACTTCGGCGTCCGCCGGCTGGTACGCCTCATTTCTGCCGGGCACGGCAGTCCGGACTGGAAGCTGGCATGGAAGCGACTGGTCAACGTGCTGGTCCGCATGGTAACGTTCCAGCCTGTCTTCCGCTTCCGGTTCTGGCCAAGCCTGTTCCATGCCCTGGTGGGCTGGGGCTTCGGCTTTTACATCCTGGTCGACCTGTTCGACGTGGTGCATGGCTACCTGCCCGGATTCGTCTTCCCGGGCGTGGTTGGCAATGTTTATCGCCTGCTGGCAGACCTGAGCTCGGTCGCCGTGCTGGTGGGCGTCATCTTCTTCGTCTTCCGCCGCTTCGTTTTTCGGCCCGCCAACCTGTCGACACGCCAGACCACCCTGCTGAGCCCGAAAGCGCGCTTTGGCATCTGGCGGGATTCGGCCATTGTGGCCACCTTCATCATCATCCACGTGGGCTCACGCTTTGCGGGTGAATCGCTGGCCATCGCTGCCACCGGCAGTCCCGATCCATGGCAGCCGTTTGCCTCGGCAGTGATCGGGCTGTGGGCCGGGATGAGCCCGCAGGCTTTGGTGGTGGGAGAGCACGTCGCCTTCTGGCTGGCGATCGGCCTGATCATGCTCTTCATTCCATACTTCCCCTATACCAAGCATGTCCATCTGTTCTTTGCCCCGCTCAACTTCCTGCTCAAACCAGAGCGGCGCTCGATCGGCGAGCTGGGTTACATCAACCTGGAGGATACTTCCATCGAGCAGTTCGGTGCTGCGAAGTTGAACGAGCTGGGTTGGGAACAGTTGATGGACCCCTACGCCTGCATCATGTGCTTCCGCTGCCAGGAGGTCTGCCCGGCGTATGCCACCGGCAAGGTGCTCTCCCCGGCTGCCCTGGAGATCAACAAACGCTACTTCCTTAACACGGTCAATTCGCTGGCCGATTCGCCCGCGCTGACCGGGTTCGCCATCCCGGAAGAAGCCGTTTGGGCCTGCACCTCCTGCGGGGCGTGCGTGGATATCTGCCCGGTGGGCAATGAGCCGATGCGCGACATCCTGGATATCCGGCGCAACCTGGTGCTGATGGAGAACAATTTCCCCAAGCAGCTCGAGAGCGCCTTCCGCGGCATGGAACGCGCCGCCAACCCGTGGGGCGTGCCTTCGACCGAACGGATGAAGTGGGCCGAAGGCTTGAAGGTGCCCACCATCGAGCAGAACCCCGAGCCGGACGTGCTGTGGTGGGTGGGCTGCGCGCCGGCAACCGAGGCACGCGCCCAGAAGACTGCCCGGGCCTTCGCAAAAATCCTGAACTCCGCCGGGGTCAATTTTGCCGTGCTCGGACAGAACGAACAGTGCACCGGTGATTCGGCCCGCCGCGCCGGGCGTGAAGACATTTTCTTTGGTCTGGCAACTGCCAATGTGGAAATATTGAACGAAGTCAAACCCAAGCGCATCGTTACAACCTGCCCGCACTGCCTGCATACGCTAAAGAACGAATACCCGGCCTTTGGCGGGAATTACGAGGTGATCCATTACACCCAGTTGATCAACGAGCTGGTGCGGGACGGGAAACTCAAGCTGGAGTCGCAGGCTCCGGACGGAAACGGCTCCAAAGCCATTACCTATCACGATCCGTGTTACCTGGGACGTCACAATGGCATATATGAAGACCCGCGCCTGGTTTTGAAAGAGGCACAGGCCGAGCTGGTCGAGATGCCGCACCATTCCGATAAATCCTTCTGCTGCGGGGCGGGCGGCGGACAGATGTGGAAGGAAGAAGAGCCCGGTACCGGACGGATCAGCGCGGCGCGCGTGGCCGAGGCGAAAGCCACTGGTGCGGAGACCATGGCCGTGGCCTGCCCATTCTGCATGATCATGCTGACGGATGCCGCCAAGGCAGACGGGGAACAGGTCAAGGTGGTGGATGTGGCCGAGCTGCTTGCTGAACGCATCCAGGAAACTTAAATCAAGAAAGCTTGGGGGAAGAAACGGCAAATTAAATGGAATACACCCCAACCAAGGGGTGTATTTTTTTATCCCAACACGGCAATCAGGACAATCCCGGCAAAAATGACTGCCGCTCCGAGGACGCGGATCTTGCCCAGTTTCTCACCCAGGAACTGCCAGCCGGCAAAAGCCCCCAATACCACGCTGACCTCCCGGATGGCTTCCGAATAATTCACGGGAGCCAGAGAGTAGGCAAACAGGGCGAACAGGTAAGCGACCACTCCCAGGAGACCGATCAGGAGCAGGCGCCACGGTTGCAAGCGCCAGCCAGCTCTGAATTTCTGCCAGCCGTAGTGGCCCAACATGACCGGCGTGGTCAAGACCGGCACCAGCGTGAACATGAGCAGGCCGTACGGCAGGGCGGGCCCATGTTTGACCGAGAAACCATCGATCAAGGTATAGATGGAGATGACCAGGGCAATTAATAACGCGATGGCGATGCCCTTGAACTGCAGTTTATTCTGGTGAGGCTGTAAGAGATTGGTCGAGCCGATGATGACCAATCCACAAATGATCAGGAGTATCCCCAAAAAGCCCCAGGCGCTGGGTATTTCGTGCAGGAAGATGAAAGACCAAAGCACGACCAGCGCCGGCGCAGATCCACGTGCCACCGGGTACACCAGCGAAAAATCATGGTCGCTGTAAGCGAACGAAAGCAGCGTGAAATAGATGGCCTCCAGGGTCATGCTGATGCCTGCAAACAGCCACATTGAGCGCGGCGGCAGGCCGGTGAAGAACAGCACGACCAGCGATAAGACTCCGCTGATGATCACTTGCCACCCCATGGCAACATATTTTTCAGGAGATTGTTTGAGAATGAGATTCCAGAGGGCGTGCAGGACCGCGGATGAAAGCAGCAGCGCAAGGGCGAGGATCGACATGGCGGGCTGAATCTACCACATAACCTAACCGCATACCAGTACTTCGTCAAAAAAGGCGCTGAATCATTTATACTTGGAGAATGAAAACCCGGTCTCCGGAGTCCAACGTCTCCAGACGTTGGAGTAACCGAAGTCGGAGACTTCGGAGTCCGAAATACATCCAAGGCAATCACATTATGAACCTGATCATGCTGGACATCGACGGTACGCTGACGCAATCCTACGAGTACGACCAGGAAATCTTTGGGTTGGCCATCGGCGACATACTGGGCGGTCCGCCGGTTGACGCAGACTTAAATGGGTATATTGATAAGACCTCGCTGGGCGTAACCCAGGAGGCCATCCGGCGCGTTACCGGGCGGGATGCCGAGGCAGGCGAGATCGAAGAGGTGAAGCGCAACGTGCTCGGGCGGCTCGAAAAACTTCGCCAGGATTCTCCCGAAAGCTTCATGGAGGTACCCGGTGCGGCGCACTTTCTGGAGCGTCTGCGGAGCCTGGACGGAACCGGGATCGCCATCGCCACCGGCTGCTGGCTCAACGAGGCCTTGTTCAAATTACTGGCAAGCGGGCTGAGAGTGGATGGCATCCCTTTGGCCAGCTCCGACGACGACCGCAACCGCAAGCGGATCATGCAGATGGCCGCGGATAAAGCCGGGGGTTTCTACGCCTGCCCGAGGTTCGAGCGGATCGTCTACCTGGGGGATGGGCCTTGGGATTTGCAGGCCTCCCGCTCGCTGGGATTCGGCTTCATCGGCATCGGTCCGCGCGTTCAGGGGCTGAAAGAGCTGCAGGGAGGGCGCTGGCATGCGGATTTCATGGATATCGAGGCGGTGTTGGGCTCGATATCGGCCGCTTTGAAACCTTAACCATAGCCGTGCGAAGGATCCATTTCCAAGAAATAGTGGCTAAACCTGGCGGTTATTTTCAAAGGGCATTGTCTGGTATTGCCAAACCTTCACAGGAACGGGGAAGGGCCGGGAGCCGGAGGGGTTTTTTGTGATATTATTGTGTTAACAGGTTATTAACAAAGTCTTTCGCATCAAACGCCATAATTTTCAAGCGTATCTTGCAAGAAAAAGCGCGTCACCAAACGCGCAGTCTACATTTTAAGGCATTATTAGAGAGCAACATACCACCCGAGGAGGATTTTTATCCATGTTCCGTATTTTTAAGAAGCGCCAGAATGTTTTTTTGAAATTGATCCACGAACAAGCTTCGTTAACTCTGGACGGCCTGGAAGCGCTAAAGACTTTTATGCTCTCCAGCGACCCGGTAGCCTCAGCTTTGCTTTCCTCCAAAGAGAAGGAGGCTGACGAAGCCCGCCGGATCCTGATCGATGAACTAAACAAGACCTTCATCACCCCCTTCGACCGCGAGGATATTTTTTCGCTCTCCCGGACCATTGACGATGTACTGGATTACGCCTACAGCACCGTCAGCGAGATGGAAATTCTGAAGGTCGAGCCGACGAATTTCATGCAGCAGATGGCCTCCATCCTGCGCGATGCGGCTTATGAGCTGTTGATGGCGGTCGACCGTCTGGAAGACCATCCCGGGGTGGCGAACGATCATGCCCAGCGCGCCAAATCGCTCGAAAACCGGGTGGAAGAGGTGTATCGGGCCGCCCTGGCTGATCTTTTCGGTGGTGCGGAGGATATCCAACACGTGATCAAGATGTTGAAATCGCGTGAAGTCTATCGCCACCTGAGCAATGCGGCCGACCGTGGCGATGAAGCGGCCAACGTTATTGCAGATATTATTGTAAAAATCACCTGAGTGCGGGTCAGGATTTGTGAGTCCGATCCTTATTGCGGTCATCGCATTAGCGTTGATATACGCTTTCATGAACGGCATGAACGATTCGAGCAGCATTGTTGCTACGATGATCTCTTCACGCGCCATGGCTCCGCGGGCGGCGCTGGCAATGACAGCCGTGGCGGAATTCATGGGGCCTTTTATTTTCGGGATTGCGGTGGCCAAGACGATCGGCCGTGGCATTGTCAATTCAGATGTGATCACGACTCATGTCATCCTGGCAGCCATCCTGAGTGCGGTCCTGTGGAACCTTTTCACCTCATACCTGGGGGTGCCGAGCAGTTCTTCGCATGCCCTGATCGGCGGCCTGATCGGCGCAGTGGGCATGGGAGCCGGTTTGCAGGCCATCCATGCGGCCGGGCTGGAAAAAATATTGATCCCGCTGTTCATCGCCCCGGTGATCGGCTTTATCATCGGATATATCGTTCTCGAAATTGTCGTTCGACTTAGCTGGGATGCCTCCCCCATCATCAACGAAACCTTCAAACGCTACCAGCTATTAACCGTGATCGTCCTGGGACTTAGTCACAGCAGCAACGATGCACCCAAAACCATGGGAATAATCACCCTGGCACTGCTCACGGAAAAATATTTGAACACGTTTATTGTGCCGACCTGGGTCATCCTGCTTTCAGCGCTGGCGATGGCAGCCGGGACGGCAGTCGGCGGGCAAAGATTGATCCGCACGGTGGGAGGCAAGTTCTACAAGATCCAGCCGATCGATGCATTCAGCACCCAACTGGCCTCGGCGCTGGTCGTTTTGACCGCCTCGCTGACCGGCGGGCCGGTCAGCGCCACGCAGGTGATCAGTTCGGCGGTCATGGGCGTGGGTGCGGCAGCCAGGCCGAATAAGGTGCGTTGGAAAATTGCACAAGAGATTGGCACGGCCTGGATCCTGACCATCCCATCCACAGCCCTGGTGGCTGCCTTGATCTTCAAGCTGCTGACCCGCAGTCTCCAATAATAAGATATTGAAATGAATTCATCTCATTAGCAGTTAGTTTTCGAATATAAGTTGAAATAAGGGAGAGGCAGTAATAATGACACCCGTTCTGATAGCCGTTATTGTTTTAGGCGTCGCGTTCGATTTCCTGAACGGCATCCACGATTCGAGCAACGTGGTGGCCACCATGATCTCGTCACGCGCCTTTTCGCCGCAGGTAGCCCTGGGAGTGACGGCGGTAGCCGAGTTTTCGGGACCGTTTATCTTTGGTGTAGCAGTGGCACAGACGATTGGCAGCGATATTGTCTCTCCCAAGCTCATCAGCACGCAGGTTATCCTGGTGGCATTGGTCAGCGCCATCCTTTGGGACCTGCTGACGTGGTACCTGGGATTTCCGAGCAGTTCTTCGCACGCGTTGATCGGCGGCATCATCGGGGCTGTGGTGATGGCAGCCGGATGGCAAGCTATAAAGGTTTCCGGATTGGGAAAAATCTTGATCGCCTTGTTCACATCCCCCATTATCGGCTTTGTGGTCGGATGGATCCTGATCAGGCTGATCCTTTTATTCAGCTGGAAGGCCACCCCACGCGTCAACGGGTTTTTCAAACGCAGCCAGATCGTGACCGGCATCGCATTGGCGCTCAGTCACGGCGCCAACGATGCGCAGAAAACCATGGGAGTCATTACCCTGGCGTTGGTCACCTCCGGATATTTGAAGGTGTTTGCGGTCCCAACCTGGGTGGTGATCCTGTGTGCATCCATGATCGCTTTTGGCACCGCCGTGGGTGGATGGAGATTGATCCGCACCCTGGGAGGCAAGAT
Source organism: Anaerolineales bacterium (assembly GCA_017882145.1). GTDB lineage: Bacteria > Chloroflexota > Anaerolineae > Anaerolineales > Villigracilaceae > UBA877. The sequence goes on along the minus strand of JADGQB010000065.1, from coordinate 3,420 downwards.
CTACAAGATCCGGCCGGTGGACGGCTTTGCATCCCAACTGACCTCGGCCGTGGTAATCCTGGGCAACTCCCTGCTGGGCGGACCGGTAAGCACCACGCAGGTGGTCAGCTCGGCAATCATGGGTGTGGGCGCCGGTGAACGCGCCAATAAAGTCCGCTGGGGGGTCGTGCGGGAGATCGGCACTGCCTGGCTGCTGACCATCCCTGCGACCGCTCTGCTGGCTGCCGGGTTATATTGGGTGATCAGCCAGTTCATTCATTAGGCACCTAGCCCCCAGCCCCTTACCCTTCGGATACACGATCCCGAATGGGAAGGGGGATTCTACCGCTCTTACGAAATATCCAACTTAAAGGGCCATCCAGATTTCGGACAGCCCTTTTTTGTTTATGAGGAACAGGTAAAACGACTTCAGCCGGCGAAATATTCGGCAGCCTGTCTCACATGCAGCACGCCGTCAAACTTCAGGTTGGCGGCGCCTTTCGTCAGGCGGCCATGCTCACCTTCCGGATCGCCCAGACTGGTGACGATGATATCGCCGGCGTTGACATCCTCTTTCTCGGTGTAGGAGTTGGTGGTCACGATCACGTACGCCCCGGCAGCTTTGGCAGCCAGAACGCCGTTCTTCGAATCTTCCACGACCATGACTTCATCCGGCTTCAGGCCGGTGCGGGTAAGGGCCAGGTTGTAGATCTCAGGATCGGGCTTCTTGTGGCTGACCACGTCCCCGGCCAGCACGATGTCGAACTTGATATCCGCCAGGATCTTCTCGGTAATGGCCTTGGCGGCCTGTTCATTGGAGGTGGTGCAGACGCCGATCATCAGGCCGGACTGCATGGCCTCTTTCATGAAGCGGTGGATGCCCGGGCGCAGCGGTAGTTTGCCGGTCTCGATCAGCTCAACGAAGATGGCAGTCTTGCGCTTATGCATCTCCTTGATAAGATCGTCCACCTTCTCAGGTGGGACGGGTTTGCTGAAGCCTTTGGTCTGCAAGTGGTGCTTCATGCGTTCCTTGCCGCCCGCGATCTGAAGCAGCTCGTGGTAATAGTCAACGCTCCACTCGTCGGTGAAACCGAATTCTTTGAAAGTCATATTAAATGAAACGCGATGACCATCACGTTCGGTATCGATGATCACACCGTCCTGGTCAAAGAATACAGCTTTAATTTTTCCCATACTTCGCCTCCTCACTCGGAAAATGGTTTGAGGTCATTTCGATCTTGAGAGACTTCTGAAAAGAACAAATTTCGCCACACCTGTACCGCGGTACCCTGGACTGTCCGTCCACCTGTGCCTGCGGCAAGGTGCAGGCAGGCAGGCTGGCACAGGCAGATGAACACAGATAAACGGGATTCGGACTGATTAAAGAATGTTGTCATCAGAGTTTTATCGAATAATCGAGGTTCATCCGCGTTTATCTGTGGTTAAAAACCTTTCTGCGCAAGCTCATTTGCTGGTCAAGAACTCTTTAACCACATCCACTGCCATGCGGTTCTCTTCCTTTGTGCCGATGGTGATGCGGAACCAGCCGTCACTGTCGTATTTTGCGGCTTCGGGGCGGAAGATCAGGCCCTTCTGTTCGGCAAACGCCACCATATCCTTGCCCTTCTTGCCGGTTGCGCCGCAATCGAAGAAGATGTAGTTGGCCTTGGTAGCGAACACGACCAGTCCGGGGACCTCGCTGAGTGCCTCGGTGATGTAATCCACTTCACTGTTATTGAACTTGACACGGAAGGCCAGGGCCTCGGTATCTTCAAAGGCTGCCAGGGCCGCCCACATTGGGATCGTGCCCACGTTCCAGGGCAGCAGGGCCGCCGAGATCTGTCCGATGACATCCTTGTCACCCAGGGCGTACCCAAAGCGCAGGCCGGCCAGGCCATAGGCCTTGGAAAGCGTGCGTGTGATGATCACATTCTTGTATTTCTTGATCAGGCCTACCTGGGACATGCCCAGGCCGGCATATTCAACGTAGGCCTCATCCACGATGAAGGGGATGCCGGTCTCGGCGATGCGCACAAAGTCCTTGGCATCCATAAAGTTACCGGTCGGGTTATTCGGGTTGGCGATGACGATAATCTTGGTTTTGTCCGTGATGGCATTCAGGACGGCGTCCGGATCGTAAAGCAGGCGGCCATCTTTATAAACCATCGGTACAGAGACCATCTTGCCGCCCAGAATGGTGCCGCGCAGCTTGTAGATGCCGAAGCAGGGTGTGTGCTGGATGACTTCCTCCCCGACTTGCAGGAAGCAGCGGAAAATATTGTCATAGACTTCGCTTGAACCGTTCCCGAGCATCACATTCTCGGGACCCGCCAGCCCATTGATCTCGGCAATCTTGCCGCGCACCACCAGGCCCTGGTCCGGATAGCGGTTGCCCAGCCTGGCATACTTGTTAATCGCCTCGAGCACCTTGTCGGACGGCTGGTTCGGATTCTCGTTGGACATCATGCGGTGCAGTTCCGGCTTTTTCCAGGCCAGCTCGATATGTCCGGAGATGTACATCGGAATGCCTTTTACCCATGGAACAAAATATTCATCTACCTTCTTCATTGCTTACTCCTTTTGATTTAGTATATTTCCAATAATTCAGCTGGGGTTTCTTCCATTATTCATGGATTCCCAATGATGAGCAAGGAAAGAGTGAGAAGCGCAGTCTGGCTCCTCACTCTTCCAGATTACTGGTTAATAAAAACTCAGGCCTTCCCGGCGCTGCCGAGGATGTCGATCCAGTGACCGACGGCCGTGCGGATGGCAGCCCTTTTCGCCTCGTCCACTTTGCCGGGATCGTATTCTTCCCGGTGGGCGGAGATGTACTCGAATTCGGCGTCGATCATGGTGCGCTTCAACTCGGTGGATACGTTCACCTTTGCGCCGCCCATGGCGATCAACTTCTTGATGTAGTCTTCGGGCAAGCCCGTGCCGCCGTGCACCACCAGGGGCGTCACGATCTGCTTGCCGTTCAGCATTTCGTTGATCTTGCCCAGGCGCTCGAAGTCCACCTTGGGGTTCTTGGTCTTGTAAACCCCGTGGGCGGTGCCGATGGCGGGAGCAAAGATATCCAGACCGGTGCGCTGGACGAACTCCACCGCCTGCTGCGGGTTGGCCAGCTGGGTTTCGTCTTCAGAAACCTTGATCTGGTCTTCCACACCGCTGACGGTGCCGAGCTCGCCTTCCACCGATATATTGCCGACCTTGTGGCAGTAATCGACGATTTCCTTGGTCTGGCGGATGTTCTCCTCATAAGGCTGCTTGGAAGCATCGATCATGATGTTGGTATAGCCGGCATCTGCGCACTTCTTGCAGTGCTCCACGTCGGTGCAGTGGTCCAGGTGCAGGCAGATCGGGATGGGAGCCTTTTCAGCAATGGTGCGGTAGATCGCAACCAACACGTCCACGCCCAGGAACTTGGAGGGCTTGACCGAG
>JADGQB010000294.1 GCA_017882145.1 Anaerolineales bacterium | reverse complement strand
GTTATCCGGTGTGGCAGGCGAGCCGGTACAGGCGAACAAGGATGCCACCAGGGTCATTATGAGCGGGATAACGATATGGAACCTTTTCAAAGTCACTTTCTCCTGAGTCTTTTAATAAATAAAATGGAATTTAGAACTATCTCTTGAAATAACAGGGAAGGAAGAGGATACGCTGGTTCAATTCCGGATGGAACAAGCTGCAAATCGGACTCTTCTTCAACCAGGCCGCAATTATAGCCCATGAAATAGATTATAAGAAAGCCGGTCGGCAAGCCGTCGCAGCTCCCAACTGGCGCTCAGGCTTTTTTCTTATTTGGCAATGGAATAATGACCAGCGCACTCACCAGGAAACAAACTGCAGCAAGGGCGAAAAGCAGCAGATAACCCGACGAGTTGGAACCAAGCGCACGGTTGATCGGGTCAATCAGCACACCGCCCAGCAGGCGCGCCCCACCGGATCCGATGCAAGTGGCGATATTGGCAATGCCAAGATAGCGGGCAGCTTCCTGGCGCGGCACAATGTCAGTGGCTAAGGCCCAGTTCGCCGATAGAAAAGCTCCAATCGCCATTCCGATGATAGCCCCGGCAACAATAATGAGTGGCTTCTCACGCACGAACAGCAGCATGACAGTCCCGGCAAAAGCCACCAGGCCGGCGATCAGCATAACCGGTTTGCGCCCGAAGCGGTCCGAAAGCCAGCCAGCCAGCAACGCCAACACAACCAATGCGCCGCCCAGAATCACCTTAATTTGTCCGTAGAATCCCTGCGCCCCCGCCTGATCCATACGGATGACATCCACCAGGTAATTGATCAGGAATGAGTTAATCGCAATGAAGGCACCCCAGAACAGGATACGGTTGGCGAACCACCAACCGAAAACAGGCGTCTCCTTAAAGTTGACGTAAAAGGCATTACGCAGAGCTTGACCGACCGAGCGGGAAGCGATGACAGCATTCGTCGCATCCGCGGGCTCGCGCGCCCAGACCCCGGTCAAAATTATAAATAGGATAAAGACCACCACCGGTGCAGCCGCCGCAACAAAGACCGCGTTGGCGCCCCACAGCTTTTGTCCGAGCGTCCCCAACAGGATTCCAGCCACAAGGCCGGCTACCACGGTGGCGATGATGTCCATGGTTGCTTTCAGGCTGGAGGCCGTACCGTGCTGGGATTCAGGCACCAGGTCCGGGATGAGCGCCTGCCAGGGACCCTGCAAAATATTGGAGGAGAACTGTATGAGGATGACGCCGATCAGCAAGACCCATAACGCCGGCGCTGCAGCCAGCAGAAATAATGAAAGGGCGATCAGAAATGCTCCACCAATAAAGAACGGCAGGCGGCGACCCAGTTTCGACCGGGCCCGGTCGGAGAATACCCCGATGATCGGCTGAACCGCCATCGCCACCAACAAGCCGATAAAACCCAGAATACCGAGGGTGGTGTTAGGTAGATTCGGGGCGAGCTGGCGCACTTTATATGTCATCAAGGGCGGGTCCTGGATGTTGGATGAGAAGGTCAGGGCAAAACCCAACAGGCTGATTACGAGCAAGCGCAGGAATGACAGCTTCTTCATTGAGTCTCCTTCTCGATCAAGAATATTAAATAACTTGCTTGGCTGCGGAAAGTGACCCAGCCTTGTTATTTGGTCGTCACATAATCCGGACGGATAAATTTAACGGTTTTTAGAGATTCCAGGGCCTCGTCCACATTGAGTTCAAAGACCAACGGACCGGAAAAGTTTGCCTGATTCAGCCGATCGAGCAGGGGACCCAGATCCAGGTCGCCGTGACCGAGCGGTTTGTGGTCTTCCCCGTAGCCGCGCAGCCCGGTGGGCATCTTCTTCGAATCATGCAGGTGGACTTCCGCCAGGCGCGGCAAAACCTTCTCAAGCACATCAAAGAAATCGAACCAGCCTGGAAAGCCTGCCAGAACGTGACCCGTATCGAGGCAGATCGAAAGATCAAGTTCATCCGCCAACTCAAAAGTCATATCCAGAGGAAATTCGATGGTTTCGATGGCGAGTTTATGGGGAGAGAGGCCGGTTTGGGCCAGTATGGATTGGATGCTTTCCCTGGCCCCATTTTGAAATTGGCGCAGGATGAGCATGCGGGCCATTTCCGATATCTTCATATTGTAGAATTCTGCCGCCAGCGAACCTGTGGCGTGCAGCACATACACTTCCGGCTCGAGCGGCAGGGTTGCCTGGATGGTCTGCACAATTGCAGCCACCGAGCCGTTACGGACGGGATTGAGCGGTGTGGAAGGTTCCACAGACCAGAGCGGCAGGTGCAGGGTGTAGGTCACGCCTTCAGATTTAAGCAACTTAAGTTTCTGGATAGCTTCCGGGTTATAGGTGTGGGGAAGGAACATGCCTAGATCACCGCCCAACTCGATGGGATTAAAGCCTTTATCAAACAGGCTTTTAGCCAACCCGGCGTGGCTAAAACCCATGATGCTTGCCATGACCTGTTCAGCCGGAATACCGGTAGGGACAAGCGCTTCCAACTGCATCGCCATAATGCCAAATCGCATCATTGCCTCCCAGGGTTTATGGGGTAAAGGTTGGTGTTGTTATGAGTGGAGGGACGAACCGAAAAAGAAACCAAACCATCCCGGCAATCACCATTGCCAGAAGAATGAGAATGGCCAACCCCCACAGTGCCCACTGCCAGAAATTCACGGCCTTCTTTTTTGTCTGCACTGACTGTTTGTTGGGAAGGTTTTGCCATGGTACAAGCAGCAATACGACGGTTATGTTATCCTGCCCATTGCGCGCACAAGCCAGGTCGACCAACGCTTGTGCGGCCACCTGAAGATCCAACCCACGTACTGCCGGCTCTATTTCAGCATCTTCGACCACGTCAGTCAGCCCATCTGTGCAGAGCAGAAGCAGGTCACCGGGATGCAGGCGCAGCCCTTGATTGGAACGCGACTGGGTATCACTCTCGTCTGTAGCCAGCCGCATGCGGATGTCGGCCTGGGGAGTTTTTGAGGAACCGAGGTAACGCCGGATGACATGCACATTGGGATGATTGCGGACTTTCTCCGGATCCAGAATGCCCTTTTCCACTGCCTCCTGCACCCAGGTGTGGTCAACAGTCAATTGCATCAGTCCACCATTGCGCAAGAGGTAAATGCGCGAATCGCCGACAGAGGCGGTGAACAAACGGCTGCCAATGAGCCAGGCACATGCGCAAGTGGTACCCATGCCCAGACGCTGGGTATTATCTTTGGCTTTGGTGGCAATCGCGTCGCTGGTAACCTGGATGGCGTTGTCGAGAATCTCCAGCGGCCGGCGGCCATCGGATTGGGCCACCATGTGACTGATGGTCTCAACCGCCATTTCGGCTGCTATTTCCCCGGCGAGATGCCCCCCGATCCCATCCGAAACAATGGCAAAGACCGAGCGGATCGGGTCGGTTTCGCTGAGGCGGTAGGATGAAACGGCATGGCGGTCCTCGTTCTGCTTTCCGCCCATACCAGGATGGGTCACCGCGGCAATATGCAAAGGGGCATGCTTTGTTCGGATCATACCTTCGTAAGAGTTATTTTTGGAACGGGCCGTTCAGGCGGCTTACGCAGCATGAAACGGTATGAGAGTTGACCGATATGCAGGATATCAGAATGCTGAAGGCAGCGGGGAGTAGTGAGCAATTCAAAATTGACCCAAGTCCCGGCAGTAGATTTTTCATCGGAAAGAAAATATTGTCCGTTCTCTTCCCGGAGGCTGGCATGCAGTGGAGAAACAGATGGGTCATCCAGGATGCGCGTGGCCTGCAAGGGGTCAGAGCCAAAAGTAATAACCGGAGTGTCGATCGGGATGGGTGGAGCAGTCACGGGCTGGCCATCCTCTTTCAGGCGCACCAGGTAGGCATCATATTGTTTAGCAGGATGCCTGCCCGGCAAGCGCGGTTTACGCCTGCCCGTGGCACCGTCAACCGGCTGGGTGAGCGGGTCGGTACGGGCCTTACGATTTACACGAGGCTTGCGGCCCCGGATCCGACCTCTGGTCAGAATAACTGCCAAAACTGCCGCGGCGAACAGGATTGCAGTCAGGCTCACCCAGGTACTATTGCGTGCCAGGAAGGATAATAGTCCGAATTTAGGCCGCACAACTGTAACCATGACCGGCACGCCCAAACTTGTTTTACTCAATCCGAGATTGTCAAGCGCTTCCACACTGAGGATATGCTGGCCGCTCGTAGCATATGCACTCAGATCCCAGTTAAAGTGGTCGAAGGGCGCGGCTGTATTCTCGGCCACTTTTTGGTCATCCACTAATAATGTAGTACGCACCAGGGGGCGCGTGCGTCCGTCCGGGAACTCGACGATGATGTCAATAGACTGCTGATTGGGAAGGAAAGCGGTTGTAGCAATGGTACGTTGATCCGGCGCTTTTCGAACGATTTGTTCCGGTGGGGCGACCAGGATCGGGTTGGGTGGCTGGATATTTAGATCAAAAGTCAGCGGTGTGGAGGTAAATGTCTGTCCGTCCAAATTTACCTGCGCTGCCAACGTATGTCCTCCGGGGGTAAGAATTCCGGAGGTATAGGATAACTTATAAGTGGGACGCAGGGGCGCAAGATAGGTTTCCAGACCGGGCAGTGGCTCATCGCCAGAAAACAATACGTACTGCCCGCCGGTCTGGATGGCAAGATCTTTGAGGGCGGTCGCGCCGGAGGTGGAGAAGAAATCTGTTGAAGACACAATCCAGACATAAACGCGCACTTGCTGGCCCACGGCGCGCTCTGTCAAACTTTGCAGGGTCGGAATTTCTTCCACGGAGGTCGGGGAAGTGACAAACAGGACTGTACGCTTCATACCTGGTTGGATCGTTGATTCGGAGACTGTGTCCATGGCACGTGCGAGCGTGTTCAAAGTTGGTGTGATGAATGGCAGGTTGGGCTGGTAGGCATCCAGGGCGGCTGAAAATGCCGTGGTGGTTGCCAGGTGTGCGGAAAGATTGCCATAAGTGGGAATCAGACTCAAATCGTCACCCAGAGTATCGGAGTGAGT
>JADGQB010000064.1 GCA_017882145.1 Anaerolineales bacterium | reverse complement strand
GCCAGTCCGATGGCTTCCATCAAACAATTCATACTGTTGGCCGTAAACATCCCCGAACACGAGCCGCAGGATGGGCAGGCAAATCGTTCAAGTATGCTCAGGCGGTTCTCATCGATCTTGCCTGCCTTAAGAGCGCCCACCCCTTCAAAAACCGAAATGAGATCGATGCTCTCTCCATCCGGTGTACGCCCGGCCGGCATGGGCCCTCCAGAGATAAAAATTGCCGGGATGTTGACACGCAGTGCTGCATTCAACATACCCGGTACAATTTTGTCGCAATTCGGCATACACACCATGCCATCGAATTGGTGCGCCTGGATCATCGTTTCCACGCAATCGGCGATCAATTCACGCGAAGGCAGCGAAAATTTCATACCAGCATGCCCCATTGCGATCCCGTCATCCACGCCGATGGTATTGAACTCAAACGGGACGCCTCCCGCCCGGCGAACGGCCGCTTTTACGATCTTCCCGAATTCCTGCAGATGCACATGCCCGGGGATTATGTCCACGTATGAATTGACGATTGCGATAAAGGGCTTGCCCATATCCGCCTCGGAAACCCCCACAGCCCGCAACAAGGCGCGATGCGGAGCTTTTTCGAAGCCTTTTTTGATAGCATCTGAGCGCATAAGCCTCTTTTCTAAGAATTGAGACGAACACCTAAATAAAAAGCCGCCCTTTGGCTGGGCGGCTTCTTCTTGCAGTAAGTAGGTGTGTCTATTCGACTTCCACCTTCGCCATCCCAACCAGTTTTAGGTCCTTAAGAATAAGGACCGAAATAATTACGACTGGAAGTAGGGCGAGGTAGAGTGTGTTCATTGGCTTTGGATATTTCGCCTGATTATATGTACAATCAGGATTAAGTCAAGGGTTGAGATGTATGTAGTCTAGACATTTGCGCCTGTAGTATTCCTAACTAATATTCGCACGCTGATACGAACCAAGCACTCGCAACATTAAAGCATATTCGCCAAGATGGTCGAGTGCCTTCTTCACCCTTTCGTCCTGTGCGGCGCCGATGAAATCAATATAGAACAGGTACTCCCAGGGTTTGCCAGCCAATGGGCGTGACTCAATTTTCGTAAGGTCGATCTCACGCAATGCAAATACACTCAAAGCTTTAAACAATGCACCTGGTTGGTTTTTTAAGGTAAACACAATGGAAGTCTTTGCCTCGCCTGACGGTACAGCCGGAGCAGAGGCTATCGCCAGGAAGCGGGTATAGTTCTCCGGATTGTCCTCGATGCCCTCCTCCAGGATCTGCATTCCGTAGATTTCCGCGGCCTTGCGGGAGGCGATGGCGGCATTCGCATGCGCATTGGAGGCCTTGAGCAGCTTTACACTCCCAGCTGTATCATAAACAGGTTCGATTTTAACGCCCATGCTCCGCAAATAAGCGGCACACTGCCCCAGGGCTTGCGGGTGACTTGAAACCATTTTTATCTCAGACTTGTTTACACCCGGGAAGGCGATCAGGCAGTGCCGGACCCGCAAGAAATACTCTCCAACAATACTCAATTCGTTTTGCAGGAGCAAATCATAATTCTGGTGGATGCTTCCCGCCAGAGAATTCTCAATGGGAATTAGACCATAATCACATTCTCCGGACTTTACAGCTAAAAAAACCCTCTCGAATGAATCGCAGGGTAAAGTTTCCGGCGAATCGAAAAAGGCGTTGCTGGCTTCCTCGGAATAAGCCCCCGGTTCCCCTTGAAAAGCGACTTTCATGATTGCCTCCTCAATTTCCACATAGAAATTCGGATTATTATAATGCAGCCGGTAAGGTTCAGTTGTCCGACAACTCCCCACGCTGATTCCAGAATGGGTATAATAAGCTATCGATATTTCCGGGAGAATCCTTATGATTACTCATTATTACCGTCCGCAAACTCTGGAAGAAGCCTTGAAATTGCTTTCCCAACCGCACACCCTTCCGCTGGGCGGCGGGACCAGGCTCACCCAACCCGGTGATAACTCCTTCTCAGTCGTGGACCTGCAAGCGCTCGGCTTGAATAAGCTGCGCAAAAATGGCAACAACCTCGAGATAGGCGCCGCCGTGACCTTGCAAACCTTGCTCGACTCACCTTATGCACCCCCGGCCTTAAAACACGCCATCGAGTTGGATGCTCCCCTCAACCTGCGCAACCTGGGAACCGTGGCAGGGACACTCGTGACTTGTGATGGACGATCGACATTTGGGACAATGCTGCTGGCGCTGGATGCGAACTGCAGCCTGGCAGACAGCCAGTCGAACCCACCCGGTACGGTTGCAACCATCCGGTTGGGCGATCTGCTGCCCTTCAGGGATAGCCTCCTGGGCGGCAAACTCATCACCAAAATTGAAATTCCACTGAATGTAAAGGTTGCATTCGAAATAGTCGCCCGCACGCCCGCCGATAAACCGATCCTGTGTGCTGCACTGGCGCAATGGCCATCCGGACGCACACGCCTGGCCCTCGGTGGTTGGGGACCGGCGCCTACGCTGGCAATGGACGGCAACGAACCCGGGGGTATCCAGGACGCGGCCCGCAATGTATGTTCTGAAGCCGGAGATGAATGGGCCAGCCCTGAATACAGGCTGGAGATTGCCGGGATACTGGCCAAACGCTGCCAGGAAACTGCACAGTGACCGTACCATATTAAGAAATTCATGACAGAAAACCTGAAACCCGATCAAATCATTCCTGGCGATTGCCTCAAAGTTCTCGCCCAGCTCCCAGAGAACTCGGTCGATATGGTTTTCGCTGATCCGCCCTACAATTTGCAATTATCCCAGGATCTCTGGCGCCCCAACCGCACACGCGTAGAGGCGGTCGAGGATGCCTGGGACAAATTTACAAGTTTTGAAGAATATGATGACTTCACGAGCGGCTGGCTGTCTGCCTGCAGACGCGTCCTGAAAGACGAAGGCACACTGTGGGTAATTGGCACGTACCATAATATTTATCGTGTGGGTGCAATTCTGCAGGACCTGGGATTCTGGATCTTGAACGATATCGTATTCATTAAAACCAATCCCATGCCGAATTTCCACGGGGTGCGGTTTACAAATTCGCATGAAACCCTGCTCTGGGCCCAGAAGAAAAAAGGTGCAAAATATACCTTCAACCATCATGCCATGAAAGCCCTGAATGATGATCTGCAAATGCGCTCCGACTGGCTCCTGCCAATTTGCACCGGCAAAGAACGTATAAAAACGAACGGGATGAAGGCGCATTCCACCCAAAAGCCGGAAGCCCTGCTCTACCGTGTCCTGCTCTCCAGTACGAACCCCGGGGATACCGTCCTTGACCCCTTTTTTGGTTCCGGCACGACCGGTGCGGTTGCAAAAAAATTGGGGCGTCATTTCATCGGCATTGAACGCGATGAAGGCTATCTCAAAATTGCACGGGAACGCATCGAATCCATAGAAACTGCCCCCGAACAAGTTTTGAAAACACCCAACCCGCGCCAGCAAAAACGGATCCCATTTGGAACATTGCTCGAGGCGGGTCTGCTCCAGCCTGGGCAGAGGCTGTACTTTGTCCGCAATGGCATCACCGCAATCATCCTGGCGGACGGACATATTCAGTCAGGCGAATTAGCCGGCTCGATCCATGCGGTTGCCAAATCGCTGTCAAATGGCGCACCTGCCAACGGCTGGGATTGCTGGTTCTTCATAGACGAAAGTGGTTCCAAAGTCTCGATCGACCAGCTGCGACAACAAATCCGCACCGAAACAGGTTAATGAATACGCACAGCAAGCAGCCTTACCAATTTTTGTTACAGACCGGTCAAATTACCTAATAATCGTGGAGGTCGCATGAATATCGAACTGGAAATTAATGGTACTTCCCTGGATGTTGAAATCTCTCCATCCGATACTTTATTCGCAGTCCTGCGACGTTCGGGCTATCACGGCGTCAAATTTGGCGACGAGCAGGGTTTGACCGGTGCGGATACTGTATTGCTGGATGGACGTCCGGTTAACTCCGGCTCATTTTTGGCCGCCCAGGCCGAAGGGCATCTGATCGTCACTATCGAGGGCCTGGGTGAACATCCCGATCAAGGCTGGCGAAAAACCGGCGGCCTGCATCCCCTGCAGCTTGCCTTTATCGAGACCGGCGCCATCCAGTGTGGCTACTGCACCCCGGCTCAGATCCTGACCGCCAAGGCCTTGCTCGACAAGAACCCCAATCCGACAGAATCTGAAGTGCGCCAGGCAATAGCCGGTGTTCTATGCCGTTGTACTGGCTACACGAAACCGGTTCAAGCCATCTTGCGGGCAGCTGCGGTGCTGCGCGGCGAGCAGGTTCCGGGCAAGGAGCAGCCCGCCGGTCAGGAACCCACCGCCCTTGAAATCCCTCTACCCGAAAATCCCGCCCCGCCTGCCGCCCAAGCCCCTGCCACCTTGACCCAAACCACTCCCAAAGTCATCCTGGCACCTGAAACCCGGCCCTACCAGGTGGTGGGTAAACCTGAAGCAAAGGTGGACGCCATCAAGCTCGCCCAGGGCAAACCTGCCTTTGCGGCTGACATCGAGCTGCGCGGCATGTTGCATGCCAAAGTGCTGCACTCGCCGCATGCCCATGCCCGCATCCTGCGCATTGATGCCACGCGTGCACGCGCTTTGCCGGGGGTGGCAGCCGTCCTGACCTGGCAGGATATCCCGCGCGTGGTCTATTCAACTGCCGGGCAGTCCGATCCAATTCCCGGCCCGCTGGATTCTTTTTCATTGGATAACAAAGTCCGCTTTGTGGGTGACCGGGTGGCCTTCGTTGCCGCCGAAACGCCCGAGATCGCCGAGCAGGCTCTGCAGCTGATCGCTGTGGAATATGAGGTGCTCCCCTCCCTACTGGACCCGGCGGATGCCATGCAGCCCGGCGCAGTCCGCATCCACGATGAGCCGGAATATGTCAATTTTGCCGATTCCAAACCGGAAAAGAACCTGGCCGCGGAGATCCGTATCGATATTGGTGATGTGAAAAAAGGTTTTGCGGAAGCTGATGAGATCTTCGAGGCTGAGTACGCCGTCCCCAAAGTCCAGATGGTCTCGATAGAACCACACGTGGCGATCACATATTGGGACGAAAATGACCGCCTGGTCATCCGCACCAGCACCCAGGTTCCGTTCCATGTGCGCAGGCAACTGGCCCCGGTGCTTGGGCTGCCGATCAAACGCATCCGCGTGATCAAGCCCAGGATTGGCGGTGGCTTCGGCGGGAAGCAGGAGGTCCTGATGGAGGACGTGGCGGCACACCTGACCATTGCCACGGGTCGCCCGGTGATTTATGAATACAGTCGCGTGGAGGAATTCATCGCCGCCCGCTCCCGCCATCCGATGCGGATCTGGATGAAGACGGGGGTCAAGCGTGACGGAACCATGACCGCCAACGAAATGCGCATCCTGAGTGACACCGGCGCCTACGGCTGTCACGCCTTGACCGTCACCGGCAACACCGGACAAAAATCCATGGCATTGTATGTTGGCGATGGACCTTACCGGAAATCGCCCAATATCCGCTTCTACGCCGATATTGTCTACACGAATACGCCGCCTTCGGGCGCATTTCGCGGCTATGGCGTGCCGCAGGGCTATTGGGCGGTCGAACGCCACATGGAAAAGATTGCGCGCAGCCTTGCACTCGATCCGCTTGAATTCCGTCTAAAGAATGCAATTCATTCCGGGGAGTACCACCCGTTCAGCACCGCCTGGAATGAAGGCCGCCAGCCGCGCCCCGAGATCGTCAATACGGTTGGGCTGGAACAGTGCGTCCGGCAGGGCAAGGCTGCCATCGGTTGGGATTCGAAGTATGGCAATCTAAATTGGCGGCTGGGTGGAGACCGGCTGCATTTACGCAAAGGGATCGGGGTTGCAATGGTCATGCAAGGCACAGCCATCCCCTATCTGGATATGGGCGGTGCTTCCGTGAAAATGAACGAGGACGGTTCTTTCAACCTGTTGGTTGGGGCGACAGACCTGGGCACCGGTTCCGATACCGTCCTGGCGCAGATGGTGGCTGAGGTGCTGGGAGTTCCGCTGGACGACATCATCGCCTATTCCTCAGACACTGATTTCACACCCTTTGACAAGGGCGCGTATGCCTCCTCAACCACTTATATATCCGGCACAGCGGCCGTCAGGGCCGCCCAGATCGTGGCAGAAAAGATCAAGAAACGCGCCGCTGACATCCTGAATCAACGTTTGAATGTTTCAAGCTTTGAAGCTTTCAACGTGACCCTGGCGAACCGCTCAGCAGTATTTCTGGATGGCCAAAGTATTCCATTGACCGAAATCGCCCTGGATTCGCTCCACCACAACAACCAGGAACAGATCATGGGAGTGGCCTCTTATGTCTCGCCCTCCTCGCCTCCGCCTTTTGCGGCGCAATTCGCAGAAGTGACGGTGGATAATGAGACCGGCGCGGTCACGGTCGATAAACTGGTCATGGCAGTCGACAGCGGTATTATCGTCAACCCGCAGACGGCTTCCGGCCAGATCGAAGGCGGCATGACCCAGGCGCTTGGCTATGCAGTCTGCGAGGAGATGGTTTACGATGACCAGGGCCGGGCGCGCGAACAGGATCTCGACCGTTACCACATTTTCCGGGCCGATGAAATGCCGGAACTAACCTCCATCTTTGTCGAGACCTTCGAGCCAACCCATCCGTTTGGCGTTAAAGCCGTGGCCGAGATCCCGATGGATGGGGTTGCCCCGGCTGTCGGCAATGCCGTACTGGATGCAGTCGGCGTCAATATCGACGAGAACCCGATCACTCCTGAAAAGGTTTGGAAAGCTTTGAAATCGTAATGAAATGCCAGGGAGGCCTGTAGGCCGCCCTGGTTTTTTAATTACCTGCAAGTGATAATGATTGGCACGCACAAATATTAATTTATCCGGTAGTGAGGTTTTCACCGATTTAGAGGTTCATGAGCAACGCAGAAATTCTGTACCGTCTGCCGTACATATTTTCCCTGGTAGACGCCCTTGCCTATCTCCAGGAGTAATCCGGAAAGTTATTTGACCCGCAGGTAGTGGCGACATTTCCGATACTTTACCATCCGGGTTGATTTTGGAAGATGTCTGACAACTTATTTACTACAAATTAATAGGCAGGAAGCTTTCACAGGGTCCAATTTTGTCCTTCTTGGGGTGCAAATGTCCAAAAGTCACGGCGAATTCAAGCATGCTGGGTTTATAATAGAGCCATCCCAGGTGCTATTCCTTGTGGTCGAAGACGTGGTCTCGAACAAGGTGCAGTTTCTGCCGGTCATCCTGGGATGATTGGAAAGGCGAATTATGAACACAATACCCAATACACTTTTAATTGAAAAAGATATTCCCTCCCGGCGGGCTTCCTGGAATAAGATCATCCCTTTCGCCCATACTTTTAATGGTTATGAACACTGGGGCTCGGTCAAAAAATGTCGTGAAGTCGCCCGGCAGGGAATTGTTTTACACAAATCCAACCAGGATCTGCAGCAATCCCTGACCGATTTACGCACCTGTCTCTTCTTTGAAGCCCGGCGCTGGAAGCACCTTGAGAAGCACCCGAGCAAAGCCGGGCTGGTTTATGTGCATGCCCTGGTGGAAGCCATCCGAGAACGCGTCCAGACGAAAGAGCTTTCCTGAGAAATTTCCTGCTTTAGTCGGCACCACGCTCGCTCATACCCTATAAATGATGAATTCCATTTACCGGGCTCTCGCTGAACTCGAATCGACCCACCGGCCGGCCGCCCTGTGCACCGTCGTCAAAACGAGCGGGTCTACGCCGCGCCACAGCACCAGCAAGATGCTGGTCTACCTCGACGGGTCGATCCTGGGCACGGTCGGGGGCGGTGAGTTGGAAAACCGCGTTCGAAAAGAAGCCCTGGCATCCCTGCAGGACGGCAAGCCCCGCAATCTTGCATATACGATGGCTGATCCGGCACGCGGCGATCCTGGCCTGTGCGGAGGCCAGGTGGAGGTGTTTGTGGAACCGATCCTGCCATCCCCTCTGCTGGTGGTCGTTGGCGGCGGACATGTCGGCAAGGCAGTCGCCCATCTGGCCAAGTGGCTTGGATTCCGTGTGGCCGTATCTGACGACCGCCCGGAATTCTGCACAAGTGAAGCAAATCCGGACGCGGATGACTTCTACCCCGTGCCGCTTGCCGAACTGCCTTTGGCTTTAACCATCACCCCTCAAACGGCGCTTGTACTGACCACGCGCGGCAGCAATGTGGATGTGGCTGGCCTGCCGGCACTGCTTGATTCCCAGGCGGGTTACATCGGTGTGATCGGCTCACGCAAACGCTGGAACACAACCATCAAGGCGCTCAACCAGCAGGGCATTTCAGACGAGGTTCTCGAGCGCATCCATTCCCCGATCGGGCTTGGGATCGGGGCTGAAACTCCCGAGGAGATTGCCGTCAGCATCCTGGCCGAGATCCTGAAGCTGCGCACCAGCGGTTCGGGTCGATCCATGCAAGACCCCAAATAATTCTTTGACCCCATTCTGAAGGCCTGACTTTGAATTTTTATGGAAACGAGTTGATCTGAAAGCCCGATAAAACTTTTCAGAGCTGTAAACGTAGATTAACAAGACAAATAACTTGTAATTTGCATGACCGAAGCAGTATAATCATCTTGTAAATAACTGCCAACTAACCAAGGAGAAGGAATATGGCTCGTATTTTTGATGTCATTGAATATCCAAATGAAATGACGGATGAACTCGTACATCGTTTCCCCGATGACGGCTCGCAAGGCGATTACCGTCTTGGTACCAACGTCATCGTGCGTACCGGGCAGAGCGCGGTCTTCTTCCGGGATGGTCTGGCGCTGGATATGTTCGGCCCTGGCCGGCACATCATCGCCACCGCCAATATTCCACTGCTGACTCAGAAACTGCAGGATATTTTCACCAGCGGCAAGGGTGTTTTTCCAGCTGAGGTCTACTTCGTCTCGATGAAGGAATTCCCCCAGCGCAAATGGGGCACTCCCCAGCCAATCCTGGTCAGCAATCCTGGCATGGGCCTGGGAGTCATGTTGCTGCAGGGTTTCGGTACCTACTCGTTCGAAGTCAAGGACCCGCAGCAGTTGGTGACACAGATCGTCGGGAAGACGGCTTCCTACCGCATCGACCAGATCGAAGACCGCTTGCGCAGCATCATCCTGTCCCAACTTCAGGATACCCTGAACGAATGGGGCGCAAAAATGAATCTGCCCCAGCTGCTGGCCAAGACGGAAGAAATGTCCGGCTTTATCCGCTCACAATGTGAGGATAATTTCCAGGCCGTTGGTCTGACACTAAAATCCTTCATCCTTGCCAATCTGAGACCGTCCGATAAGTCCGCCCAGGAACTGCGCGATATGGGTATGCTGGACATGGCCACCTACACCCAATTGCAGGCAGCGGATGCCATGCGGGACGCCGCCAACAACCAGGGCGGTGGCGCCGGCCTTACAGCCGGAATCGGCGCCGGGATGGGCATCGGCAACCTGATGGGCCAGGCTTTACAGGGTGGGATGCAGTCCGGACAACAGCAGCAAAGGCCGCCTTCTGGTGGAGCACCCTCCGGCGGTACGATGTCGGATGTCATGACACCCTCCGAGGCCGCTGCGGCACTCAAGGTTACCGAAGAAGACGTGATGGCCGCCATTAATGACGGAAGTCTGAAAGCCAAGAAACTCGGAAATGCCTACCGCATCAGCCGGGAATCGCTGGAAGAATTCCTGAAAAGCTGATCAAAATAAAAAGGACGGGGCTGCCTGAAAAAGGCAGCCCCGTTTGTATTTAACGCTTTTGATTATGCCGAAATCACTGGACAGTATGCAGCAGCACCATGTTGGGCGGGCGCATCTCGCCGATTGGAAAACCGCATACCAGCACGACCTGCTGGCCGGGTTTCACCATCCCAGAATCACGCAGTGCATCTTCCACGCAGTGGAACATCTCCTCGACCGTATTCACGAACGGGACGATATGCGGTTGGACGCCCCAGGCCAATGCCAGGCGATTGTAGGTCCGTTCCTCAGGGGTGAAGGCCAGTACTGGCACGCACGGCCTGGATTTTGCCATCAATAAAGCCGAGCGCCCCATGCGGGTAAAGACAGCCACCGCAGCCACATCCTGGTCGTGAGCCAGTTCACGGGCGGCGCGCGCCACTGCAAACGCGTCATCGTGTTCGTTTGATTCGATATCCTGGTTATGCCCCCAGTCATCGAAACCTGCTTCGGCCTGCCGGACAATCCGGTCCATCAAGGTCACCGCTTCCACCGGATACTCGCCTGCGGCCGTCTCAGCCGAGAGCATGACCGCATCGGTTCCATCAAAAACGGCGTTGGCGACATCTGAGGCTTCGGCACGCGTCGGGAGCGGGTTGTGGATCATCGATTCAAGCATCTGGGTGGCGGTGATGACTATTTTTCCCTTGCGGTTGGAGGCCTGGATGATACGCTTCTGCGCACCGGGCACATCCTCGGGGGCCATCTCCACCCCCAAATCCCCGCGTGCCACCATCACCCCATCCGCGGCATCCAGGATGGCTTCCAGGTTATCCAATGCTTCCGGGCGCTCCAGCTTTGCGATCAACAACGGGCAATTTGCCGGAGATTGACAATTAATTTCCTGCCTGACTTTCAGCACGTCCTCGGCCCTGCGGACGAAGGAGATGGCTACAAAATCCACATTGAGCCCCAACCCGAATTTCAGATCATCGGCATCTTTGGCGGTAAAAGCTGGAATATCGAGCGTTACCCTGGGCAGGTTGATGCCCTTGTTGGAGCTTAGCACTCCGCCTGTCTGGACTTCGGCCACCACCAGCTGCTCCTGCACCCGCACAGCTGAAAGCGCCAATCGTCCGTCATCGAGCAGAATGCGGTTACCCGGCTTGACGGAACCGAACAATTGCGGAAAATCAACCGGGATAAGCGCCAAATTCTCATTTCGCAGCGGTAGACTGCCGCCTTCCGGGTAAAGCAGGACTGCCTGGCCTGAGACCAGTGTCAAAGGCACAGACAGGACACCCACGCGGATCTTCGGGCCTTGCAAATCCTGCAAGATCGCCAGAGGCTGCCCCATCTGTGTCGAAATGGTTCGTAATTGCGAGATGCGGGTGGCATGGGTGGCATGGTTCCCATGCGAGAAGTTCAGCCGGGCAACATCCATCCCGGCCTTGACCAGCTGGCTGATTACGCTGTCTCCCTGGCTGGCCGGACCGATGGTGGCAACAATTTTGGCTTTTCTGTTCATATTCGTATCGGATGCTGACAATTACCTATGGACATGGTAAATCAAGTTAGATCCAATTTAGCTCTTTGGCGCGCAGTTCCAGCTCGGCCCGAAAATCCGGATGGGCGATATTGACGAGCGCCTTGACGCGCTGGCGAACCGATTTGCCATACAGGTCGGCCACCCCGTATTCGGAAACCACATAGTGCACGTGGTTACGCCCCGTTACCACGCCGGCGCCCGGCTTCAAGGTGGCTACGATCTTGCTGGTCATCTTGCCGTCCTTCCCCGTATTTGTGCTCTGCATGGCAATGATCGGAACGCCGCCTTTGGAACGTGAAGCACCGTAAATGAAATCCAACTGGCCGCCGATGCCGCTGAAAAACTTCGGGCCGATGCTGTCCGCGCACACCTGCCCGGTCAGATCCACTTCGATGGCCGAATTGATCGCCACCATGCGGTCGTTCTGTGCGATAACGAACGGGTCATTAACGTATTCGGTGCGGTGGAATTCACACAGGGGATTGTCATCCACCCATTTATACAGCCGCTGAGTGCCAAGGATGAAACCGATTATGATCTTGCCAGGATGCAGTGTTTTGCGGCCATTCGTAAGGACTCCGGCTTCCACCAGGTCAATAACTCCATCCGAGATAAGTTCCGAATGAACTCCGAGATCCTTCTTGTGAAACAGGTATTTCAAAACTGCGTCCGGAATGGCCCCAATTCCCATCTGCATGGTGGCCCCATCCGGGATCAATTCAGCCACGTGCCCGGCGATACGCTCGGTATCCGGGTCGATTTCATCACTCGCCATGGGCATTTCCGGAATCGGGTAGCTGACCGGCACCATATGCGTCAGGCGGCTGACGTGGATGAAGGAATCGCCCAAAGTGCGCGGCATCTGCTCGTTCACTTCGGCAATGATGATTTTTCCCGATTCGGCCGGGGACTTGGTCAGCCCGACTTCGACACCCAGCGAGCAGAAGCCATGTTCGTCAGGTGGGGAAACGTGGATCAAG
Source organism: Anaerolineales bacterium (assembly GCA_017882145.1). Taxonomy (GTDB): domain Bacteria; phylum Chloroflexota; class Anaerolineae; order Anaerolineales; family Villigracilaceae; genus UBA877. Next base: position 2,259 of record JADGQB010000064.1, on the reverse strand, counting down.
GCCACATCCACCGGCAGGATGCCATTCTTGAATAATAATGGAAACTCGGAAAGCAGCACCGGTGTGAAGTCAGCCCGACCCTCCTGGACTGCCTTGCGGACATTGGCGCTGATGAACATAGTATTGACCTTTAAATGTCCATCCAATTCCGGCTTGACATAATCCGCCGGGCCAACGGAAAGCGCCTGGCAGATCTCCACATTCTGGAGGGCTGGCGCATATTCCACCAGCGCAGTCAGTACTACCTTCGGGACAGATACGTTGCCGGTCATGAAAACACGATCGCCCGATTTGATTGATTTAACCGCTTCAGCGGCGGAAGTGACACGTGATTGGTATTTTGAGGGCCAGTCCATGATCCGCTCCTTAAGCGCCCCAGAGAGTAAGGTGACGGATTTCACCTTGATAAGTATTGATTGCCGCTTCGATGGCCGGGTTGGCTGCCATGGCTTTTTCAACGCCCAGGTTGGCAATCTGCTGAATGTAGGGAGTGGCTACATTCACAAAACCATGTGTGGCGGTGCGCGCCACGATCCCCGGCATGTTCGGGACGCAGTAATGCACCACATTCTCCTCGATGTAGGATGGGCGGTCGTGGGTGGTCGGGCGGGAAGTCTCCACACAGCCGCCTTCATCGATGCTGATATCGATAATGACCGAGCGCGGTTTCATTTTCTGCACGGTCGCGCGCGAGACCAGCACGGGTGCGCGCTCGCCCGGCACCAGCACCGCTCCAACCAGCACATTGGCGAACTCGCAGCAGCGCTGGATATTGCGGTCGGTGGACAGCATGGTGATGACATTCATGCCGCATTGGCTGATGCGCTGCAAGGCATTGATATCCCGATCCAGGACCGTGACGTGCGCCCCCATCCCGGTAAAGGCCCTCGCCGCATAAGTCCCGGCCGTGCCTGCACCTAAAATGACCACTTCAGCCGGCGGCACCCCCGGGATGCCGCCCAACAGGATGCCGCGCCCGCCCTGGTCGCTGTGCAGGAGTCGGGCTGCCACTTCCGCGGCCATCGCCCCGCCGATCTGGCTGAAAGGACGCAGGACTGGTAACGAGCCATCCGCCTCCCGGATCTGTTCATATGCGATCGCTGTAATTTTGTTGTGCAGCAAAGCTTCGATCTTGCTCTTGCGGGTGGAGGGCAGGCTCAAGATCCCGGCCAGTGCCGAGCCGGGCTGCAGGAAACCGATCTCGTCATCCGTCGGCCGGGCCACTTTCAATAGTAAATCTGCCCGTCCGTACGCCTCTTCGGTGGAGTAAACAATACGCGCCCCGGCATGTTCATATTCTTCATCCGGGAAACCTGCACCAAGGCCGGCCTCATGCTCCACGAAAAGGGTATGCCCGTTCTGGCACAGGATTTCCACACCGGCCGGAGAGAGCCCAACCCGGTATTCAAATGGCCTTCGTTCTTTCGGGATACCAATGTTCATACAGCACCTCCTGGCTCAGCTCAGATGGATACAGATGGAAACAAATGGATTCATACCTATTCTACATCAAGATTTATCCGATAGATATTGACTGACATCCTATTTCATATTGAGCACTTCGCGGATGGAAGTCAATGCCCAATCAATGGTAGCTTTATCAATAATCAATGGAGGCGCAAAGCGGATGATATTCACATGGGTTTCCTTGGCCAGGATGCCTTTGGTTCCCAGCGCCTCACAGAACCTGCGTGCTCCGCCTGCGCCCGGTTTTAATTCCACACCAATCAAGAGTCCCTTTCCGCGCACTTCCTTGACGTGCGGGCTGGGTATTTCGGCCAATTGCTCCATAAAGTATTCGCCCATTTCTGCAGCCCGCCCGGGCAAATTCTCATCCACGATCACGCGTAACGCCGCCCGGGCTGTTGCAGCCGCCAGTGGGTTTCCGCCAAAAGTGGAACCATGTTCACCCGGTTGGAACAGGCCCAGCAAAGGCTTATCAGCCAAAATTCCTGAAACAGGATAAAAACCGCCAGCCAGAGCCTTGCCGATAATGGTTATATCCGGGCGTACATCCTCGTGTTGGGCTGCCAGCAGTTTCCCTGTGCGGCCCAGGCCGGTTTGGATTTCGTCGGCTAAAAGCAGGACGTTGTTTGCCTTGCAAAGGCTGGCAACCTTCTTCAAATATCCGGGCGGCGGGACAATTACACCGTTCTCGCCCTGGATCGGTTCCACCAATACCGCGGCGGTATTCGGATTGATCGCCTTTCCGATTGCATCCGCATCGCCGTAAGGTACGCTGACAAAGCCCGGCGTAAA
>JADGQB010000293.1 GCA_017882145.1 Anaerolineales bacterium | reverse complement strand
CGTCAGCCTGACCTACCTGCCTTCCAGCGTAGCCAACCTGATCGTGACCCTGGAGCCGGCCGGAACCGCCTTGATCGCGTATTTCGTGCTGGGCGAACGCTTCACCTGGGTGCAGGTAGGCGGCAGCCTGCTGATCCTGGGAGGGGTGGTGTTCCTGCGGATCTATGAAGGCTGGCTGGCGGAGAGGAGCGAGGCTCAGCCCGAGCCGGCGGGGTTGTAATGCGGGGAGAAGAATTAACCACAACCCCACAGTACGGGGGCAGGCGGCCACGAAAGGGCACGAAGGGAAAGAAATATCCACGAACAAAGAAAAGAAAGGGTTTTGATGACAGTGGAATCGATACCAGCCTTGCTGGAAAAAGCCGTTGCTGCACGGGAGGCGTTGTTCGATCCAAAACACCTGAATGCCTTGAGGTTGTTCAACGGCTTCCTGGAGGGATGCCCTGAACTGGTGATCGACCTGTATGCAAGCACGGTGGTGCTGCACAACTACGCAGAAGCGCCGGAAGAGGGTCTGGAGATGATACAGATTGCACGGGCCGTTTTGCAGACCCACCTGCCCTGGTTAAGCGCCGGGATCGTCAAGACCCGCAACAGCCAGAGGGCGGAGGAGAAACGCGGGAAGTTGCTCTTCGGTGAAAAGGCTGACCGGAAGGTACAGGAGCAGGGAATCTGGTATGCGCTGGACCTGTGTATGAACCAGGATGCCAGCCTGTACCTGGACACACGCAACTTGCGGATATGGGCACGACAACACCTGCACAATAAGACGGTCTTGAACACGTTTGCTTACACCGGCAGCCTGGGCGTGGCTGCACTGGCGGGCGGGGCCAAGCGGGTGGTCCAAATGGATCTGAACCGGGTATTCCTCAACCTGGCAAAAACATCTTACACTTTGAACGGTTTCCCGATCCATAAGGAAGATTTCCTGGTCGGGGATTTCTGGAACCAGGTCGCCCGCCTCAAGCGGGCCGGGGAAGGTTTCGACTGTGTTTTTATCGACCCGCCATTCTACTCGGCAACAACCCAAGGGGTGCTCGACCTGAATACGGACAGCGCCCGGCTGATCAACAAGGTCCGCCCGCTGGTCAACGACGGCGGCTGGCTGGTTTCAATCAATAATGCCTTGTACGTGAGCGGGAAGGAGTACCTGCAGGCGCTTGAAGAGCTGTGCGCAGACGGGTACTTGAAAATCGCGGAGTTGATCCAGGTGCCGGAGGATTTCACAGGAACCCCGCAGACCCGCAGCGGGAGCCCGGTGACGGACCCAAGTCCGTTCAACCATTCAACGAAGATCGCGGTGTTGGAAGTGCGCCGAAAGAAAAGCAGTTAATTCACCGTAGATGAACGGGGATAAACAGGGTTTTCTGCTGTAAAAACTTGATTTGCCAGGTCATAATACCAAAAACGATTATCTTTATTCAAGACATACAAATAAGGTATTACCTTTGGATTCCCATATTCAAAACAATTTATTATTTCCCAACGGCTGGAGAAGGTTGGGGCTTGAGGCGGGGAGAGGTGTTAATCAGGACGACCGAACCGATGATGATCAGGGCAGAAACAAGAACATGGGCCGTCAGCGTTTCCTGGGCGAACAGGCTGCCGATCAAGATGGCCACGACCGGGTTGACATAGGCGTAGGTGGCCACCAGCGAGACCGGGGCGGCTCTCAGCAGCCAGGCGTAAGCGGTGAAGCCAGCCAGCGACCCAAACACGACCAGATAGAACAAGGAAAGCCAGGAACGGGCGGTGATTTGCGCCAGAACGACCAGGTGCCATTCGCCGGTGACAGCCCCGGTCAGGTACAATCCAGCCCCGCCCGCCAGCATCTCCATGCCGGTGGAGAGCAGTGAGGATTCAGGGAGATGCGCATGACGGCTGTAGATCGAGCCGAACGACCAGAAGAGGGCGGCAAACAAAAGGGTCAGGATGCCCAATGGATGGGAAGCAGCCGGATTGGTACCAAGCAGCGAAGGAGCTACCAGCAGGATAATGCCTCCAAAGCCGACAGCCAGGCCAAGGATCCCGAGGGCATTCGGGCGTACTCCGCCCGGACGCAGGGCCTCGATGGTGGTCATCCAGAGCGGTACGGAGCCGACGATCAACGCAGCAATGCCGGAGGCAACACTTTGTTCGGCCAGCGAGACGAGGCCGTTACCACCCAGCAGAAGCAGCAGCCCGACCACTGAAGCCCGCAGCCATTGGCCGCGTGTGGGGGCGGGGTCGCCGGCGGAACGCCTCCAGATGTAGAGGATCAACCCGGCAATCAGGAAGCGTGTCCCGGCCATGAGGAAAGGTGGGATGGTTTCGACGGCAAAACGGATGGCGAGATAAGTGGTACCCCAGAAAAAATAGACAGTCAGCAAGGCTATCCAGACCTTAAGATTTTTTGACATTTACAACCTCTTTTTCAGAATGCAGAGCCCCATTATACCGAAGGCCAGGGGGAGAGCAACCCGATTCTTGCTTTGAATATTAAACCTTTCAAAATTAATAAGAAGAATTACTCCGAATTGTTATATTCTCTACAAGAAAACCGCTTATAATAAATAAGAGTTGAGCAGCGCAACGGAGCAAACGGGAAGATATTTATTCAATTTTTTTTGCACAACCTGGGATAGAAGAGACCGTGGGATATGAATAATCTGCAAGTATTGATCATCGAAGATGATAGAGATACGGCAGGATTTTTCAAGACGGTGCTGGAGTTGGTGGGATTTGAGTGCGAGGTCATTCATTCTGCAAAAGAAGCCCTTGACCACCTGGCGTTCAACGCCCCGGACCTGATCCTCCTGGACATCCGCCTGGGCATTGAGATCAGTGGGGAGGATATCCTGTACCAGATCCGTTCCAACCCGCGCTTCGACAAGACGCGGGTGGTGGTTACGACCGCCTACCCCTGGCTGGCAGAACCAATCACGAACCTGGCAGACCTGGTGTTGGTTAAACCGGTCGGCGTGGATCAGTTGAAAAACCTGATGCAACGGCTCGGCAGCCTGGATTTCAAATCGAAGTTCCAGTTCTACCGGGATCCGGTGACCGAATTATTCAATGACGAATTCTTCCAGACCCGCCTGGAACTGGCTTTCGAACGCGCCAAACGGCGCAAGGATTTCCATTTCGGCGTGATTGCCATCGAGGTACAATTGACCGCCAAACAGCAAGAAGAGATCAAGCCGGATGCGCTGTTGTCGATTTTGCGCGAAGTTGCCGGCCGATTAAAGAAATTCGTGCGCCCAACTGATGCGGTGTCCAGGCTGGCAGGCTGGAAATTCGCCACGTTGCACGAAGACCTGAACCACCCGGACGAAATCCAAACGATCGTTAACAGGTTGAGCGAAAAATTGTCCAGGCCTTACGAAATCGACGATGATTCCCATAAAATCAAAATCAGCCTGAGGGGGTTGGTGCATGAACCGTACTACAGGGATCCGGTCGACATCCTGAATGCTGCCCAAAAGGCGATGAACGTAGTCAGCCCAGGCAGCAACCCGGTGCCGGACCGGGTTCCATGAACACAGGAATATCCCTTGCCAAAGTGCAAGGGATTTTGTCTTGAATCTGCGGATCCTGATTCTGAAGGAGAGATTTTCATGACTACGAAAAAGTCAAAAATCAAGGAACATATTCAATACCATAAGGACGGCAGCGTATGGGCTAAAGGGCAAACGCTGGACGGCGTTCCGGTCGGTTATTGGGAATGGTTCAGGAAAGACGGAGGAATCATGCGCTCGGGCACATTCGAGAATGGGGAACAAGCCGGCGAGTGGACAACGTATGACAAGAATGGGCAGATCGTTAAAATTACAGTGATGAAACCCAAATCGAAGTAAAACCATTGCAGTGGATTTAGCATTCAATTCAATTTAGTTTGGCCTATGAAAAGGCAGCACTACACCGGGAAAGCGGCCGGAGATGGGAGCGAGGATAGTCAAGCGGGGTTAATCTCGCCAGGTTAATGACAGGCGCAATTGATAAACGAGGAGAACGGTTTCTGGCCGATCTTTCCTTTCCCTGGATACATCCGACCAATTTTCACAGGCAGGCGTTTGAATACATGACCCCCTATATCTGAGGGGTCATGTATTCAAATAAGAATGATAGCTTACAAATCTGTAAATGCCATAACTCCGGCTTCACCTTATACTGTAAGCAGTCTAAAGGAGGTGCGCATGGCTGAAAATTTTGACCCGATTGATACCCTGGTGAGGGATGTAAAAAGGAACGCAGGATTTCTGGATAAACTGCTATTCCCCAGGATCAGTCTCATTGTTGGAATCGTTGGCGTTTTGGCTGCAATTGTTTTATTGCTTAAGTAATAATTGATCTTTTTCTTGCTTTATTTACCAGCCATTTTTGAGATTGTAATTCCGACAATTTTGAAATTCGATTATTTAGAGCCGACAACCTGATTTATTTTTATTTAATCGAATTGGTTGGGTATTATTATTTCGTATGATCGAACGGATCGGGCATTTTCAAAATGAAATGCCCGCTGGCTGTTTTGTCATAGCTATTTCACATTTCGTGAATTCACGGTAAGATTGGGGAGAGACCAACCTGTAGGGAATATTCCAAGAGAATAATTATGGAAGACAAAGCCAGCATCGTAGAAGCTTTTTCCGAAATGGCTCCGCGCTATGAGCAGGTAGTTGATTCGGAATTGAACCGCTTTTGGGGTTGGAGTTATCAAGGCTTTGTTAATTTTATCCTTTCATCCACGCCCATACATCCGCAAGACATCGTGTTGGATATTGCCACCGGCACAGGTGTCATTCCCTATCACGTCGAAAAATCCGGCCACCCAACCAGCCAGATGCATGGCCTGGATATCACCATAGCCATGCTCTTGCATGCCAGGAGCCGGTTGGGGGACCCCGAGGGGCATGTGAATCAGAACCTGGCGTGTGCTTCGGCGATGGATATGCCTTATGCGGAATCCAGCTTCTCGCAGGTCATCTGCGGCCTGGCAAGTCACCACATGGATGTAACGAAATTAATACAGGAGTGTCAGCGAGTGCTGGGGAGCGGAGGAAAAATAACCATAGGGGATGTG
>JADGQB010000014.1 GCA_017882145.1 Anaerolineales bacterium | reverse complement strand
CCATCGCCTCTACCAGCAATTCTTTCACCAACGCCTCCCTTCATACCATCCTCAACCTCAACCCCGCTCATTTATTCGCCTTCGCCAACCTTGGGTCAGACGCCGTCGAATACTTCAACGGAAACTGTCACATCCACATTCACCCCTGCTTCCACATCCACTTTCACACCGACATCCACTTCAATATCCACTTCCACTCCTACTGCAACTCTGCTTTCTGGGCTGTTTGTGGAAATCCCGGGCTGCAACACCAGTCTAGACATTCTCCACCAAATGGGCGAGGTAACGAATGCCTTTCCTATCATTGAAAATTCCAGCAGAAGCCTTCTAACAAACGTCTGTGCCACACTCTCAGCCTCCGATGAAGCCCGGTTACACCCAGATAAGACTGCCTGTGTTGCTGAGCTGCCGACCGGCTTTCAAGTGACCCTAAAATTGACGGTTGACACTGGTTTCGAACAAGATACATCCATCCAGGTGGGTGTAAAGACTGCCGAAGGTCTGAATGCATCCGCTTCCCGCCCAAGTTGCGCTGACATCGGCTTGCCCGGATGGCTGCCCGACAAAGTTGGCGTGATCGAACCAATCCAATAAAACGCTTATAATGGTGATAGATACACCCATTAATCAAGTATTATTTCTCAAGAAAGAAAAAAATATGCCAGATGAACAGCTCTCTTCAAGACACAAGATTGCCATTCTGATTGACGGCGATAATGCCCAAGCGAACTTGCTTCCACAAACGCTCGTGGAGGCTGGTAAATACGGCCTGGTCACGGTACGCCGAATTTATGGCGATTGGACCACCCCCAGCATGAATTCATGGAAAGACGTGCTGAATTTCCACGCCGTACAGCCTGTCCAGCAATTCCGCTATACCGTTGGTAAGAACGCCACCGATAGTGCCATGATCATCGACGCCATGGATCTGCTCCACTCCGATGTAGTGGATGGCTTCTGCCTGGTCTCCAGCGACAGCGATTACACCCGTCTTGCCACGCGTATCCGTGAATCAGGTGTGTTTGTGATGGGCATCGGCGAAAAGAAGACCCCCAAACCATTTGTCAACGCCTGCGATGTGTTTGTTTATACATCCAACCTGGTTGCCGAACATAAGGTGACCCGGCCTGCACCCCAAAAACAGACCCGTCGCACAAGTAGTAAGAAACCCACCACGACCTCCACGGTCACACCACTTGTCCCAGCCTCACTACCAGCACCTGTTCCTGTGGTGGTACCAGTGACCGAGTCTGAGAATGAGAACGATCCCATGCCGCTCATCCGGCAGGCCTACGAGATCGCACAGCAGGAAGACGGCTGGGCGCGTTTGGACCATATGGGCAACGCCCTCTATCAACTGGATCCCGGGTTCGACCCACGCACCTATGGCCATCGCCAGCTTTCACGTCTGATTGCCAGCTACAAAGATCTGTTCAACATGCGTACCCAGGAAATTGACGGCTCAACGTTGTTCTCGGTTAAGCTAAAAGAGTAAGACCGTCTGTTTGATCAGATGACCACCCTCCTTTGCCAAATATGTGGGTCGTTTGATAGTTTACTGCATGCGTTTTCCAAGGCAGGCATGCCAGGTCTTGCTTGTGATTATTTGGAGGAGTTCCTATGTCTACCAAAGATCAATTCTTGGCTAAAGCTACCATCCTCATCGGTGCTCCCAAGTCAAAAGTTTGGGAGGCGCTCACGAAACCTGATCTAATCAAGCAATATCTATTTGGCACACAAGCCATTACAGACTGGCAGGTGGGCAGCCCGATAACTTACAAAGGAGTCTGGGAGGGTAAGCCCTATGAAGATAAGGGGAAGATTATACAATTTGAGCCCGAAAAACTCCTGGTATCGACATTTTGGAGCGCATTGGCAGGCCTACCAGACACCCCGGAGAATTACAAAACCGTACGTTATGAAATATTTTCTGCAGGCAATGATACAAGACTAACCATTACACAGGACAATAACGCTACTCAGGAAGAAGCCAACCATTCCAGTGAGAATTGGAAAATGGTGCTGGATGGGATTAAAAAGCTCCTGGAGGGGCATCAATAAATTGTTTGAAAAGGCGTAATCGATATCCCGCTTGAATTCCAGAGAGGGAATAAAGTCTTGAAAATTGCTAAATTATTGATTATTGCTATTTCCCTAATAGCCAGCGGTTGTTCTACTACAAGCTCGATCCCAAAACCTGGCAACCCGGCTTGGGTCAACGCGCGTATTGCCCAATACCAGAATGCTCCGGTCGGTAATCCCCCTCAATCCATCTGGCAGTACGAGTACAGGGGCCAGACTGTTTATTATATTCCTCCCCAATGCTGCGATCAATTCAGTCAAGTATATGATTCGAGCGGCAAGATCATCTGTGCGCCCGATGGCGGTTTTACTGGCGCAGGTGACGGAAAATGTTCAGACTTTTTCAAGGTGGCCAAGAACGGGGTTTTGATTTGGAAAGATTCAAGGAGCGGATTACCTTGACTCAAAAATCGATCTATCTTGTCGCCGGCGCACGTCCGAACTTTGTCAAGCTGGCTCCGCTTGTCTGGGTGTTGAATTCACGCCGGGATATCCCATTCCAGATCGTGCATACTGGCCAGCATTACGATCTTGCCATGTCACAGGCTTTCTTTGATATCCTGAAGATCCCTGAACCGGACATCAACCTGGAAGTTGGTTCAGGCGCCCAAAGCTTCCAGACAGCGCGTATCCTGGAACGCTTTGATGGATTGATCGAAGAAAAACCTCCGAGTGCAGTAGTGGTATTTGGGGATGTCAATAGCACGCTGGCCTGTTCGCTGGCCGCCGCCAAACGTTTGCTTCCGGTTGTCCACGTAGAAGCTGGATTGCGCAGTTTTGACCGCAGCATGCCCGAGGAGATCAACCGGCTGGTAACAGATGCACTTTCAGACCTGCTGCTGGTCTCCGAAAACTCCGGGCTGGTCAACCTCAAAAATGAGGGCATCCCGGACGATAAAGTACGTCTGGTGGGAAATATTATGATCGATTCCCTTCTCAGCATGCAGCCAAAAGCCCTCGAACGACCGGTTCTGGCACAATCGGGGCTGGAGCCGGGCCAATATGCCTTATTAACTTTGCACCGCCCTTCCAATGTGGATGATCCTGTAACACTCCTGCGCCTCCTAAACTTGTTTGCGGATCTATCCCATAAATTGCCAATTGTCTTCCCTGTCCATCCCCGCACGAAGAAACAGATCAATTCTCTCGGCTATACGACACCGGCTAATTTCCACTTATTGGACCCCGTGGATTACCTTGACTCCATTTGCTTGCAGGCGCAAGCCAAACTGGTCCTCACTGATTCGGGCGGCATCCAGGAAGAGACCAGCTGCCTGGGCGTGCCCTGCCTCACCTTGCGTAAAAATACCGAACGCCCGGTCACGGTGGAATTAGGTACCTCCACCATAGTGGGCACAGATGAAAGCCTGATCCGGGAGAATTTCGAGAATATCCTGGCCGGCCGCTACAAGCATGGAAAACCCATCCCGCTCTGGGATGGGCATACTGCCGAACGGGTGGCAAATTGCTTACGCGATTTACTGCTAAGCAATTGAGCGTGTAGTAGTTCGGATAACGTCTGAATAAATTTCCACAAGTTGTGCCGCAATTTTCGGCCAGGCATAAGACTGGGCATATTCTGCCGCGTTCTTTCCAAGGCGTCTCCGAAGGGATGGATCGCCAAGCAAAGCTGATAGCTTTCCACACAAGGCCCCGTCATCTTCATCCGGAACGTGATAGCCGGTGACACCATCCTGTACCAGGAAAGCCAACCCGCCCACTTGTGAGGCAATCACAGGTGTCCCACAGGCCATGGCTTCCAAAGCAACCATCCCAAACGACTCATAATGCGACGGCATCACCACCACTTCCGCAGCCGAATAATAATACGGAAGCGTATCTTGGCCCCGCTTACCCAGGAAAGCGACCATTTTACCGACGGTCAGCTCATCACACATTCTTTGAATATGAACCATTTCGGCGGACATTTCTTCGGGTGCTGCGTCCGGATCGCCGCCAATGACTGCCAGATGCACCGGTTCTGGGAGATCCTTTATTCGTAAACAGGCGACCGCCTTGATCAGCGTGTCCAGACCCTTGAGCGGTTCGATCCGGCCCACAAAAAGGATCATACGGGCCTCCGGGGTCAGACCGATGAACTGCCGGGCTTCGTCCACCGGTATGGGGTAAAAATGGCCTACATCCACGCCAGGCGGGACTACATAAACCTTGCGCATATCGGCATTATAGAGCCATTCAAGTTGTGCCTGTTCGGCTGGAGTTGCTGCAATGATCCGGTCGACTCTTCCCATTACACGCCGTTCTCCATCCAAACGATATGAACCTTCGCGTTCCGCTTCACTGCGTGCAACCCTGTTCTTCATCTCTCCCAGGGTGTGGAACATCTGAATGATTGGCGTTCCCCCCCAACAATCCGAAAGCGCTTCTGCCACCAGACCCGACATCCAATAATGGCTGTGGATCAGGTCATAGTGGATGTTTTTTTCCTCGGCAAACTTCTTAATGCCATCCACGAATTGTGGGATATATTCTGCCATTTCCTGTCGCGGGCATGGGGTTTCAGGGCCGGCTGGCACATGCACAACCCGGTTGCCAAAACCAAGATCATGCAACACGTGCGGGACATGTTCATCCTGGGAACGGGTAAATACGTCTACATGGATTCCCATGCGACCCAACTCCAGCGTCAGGTCGCGCACATAAACGTTCATTCCGCCCGTATCTTTACCACCCAGAGTGGCGAGCGGACAAGTATGGTATGAAAGCATGGCCACATTCATGCCAAATAGTATAATCGCAAAGGTTAAAACTTGCCTTATAATTGTGATTACTGGTATAATCCCGCCGCTCGCCCAATCGCCACCATAGCTCAGTCGGTAGAGCAGACGTTTCGTAAACGCCAGGTCAAGAGTTCAAATCTCTTTGGTGGCTCACCGAACAGTATTTTCCGCAGTCAAGTCGACTGCGGAAAATACTGTTTTTTGTTGACTTACTGCATTCCATATGCTAAACTAATGGCCGTTAAGGAAATACTTAACGGGAGCCGTTCAGATGAAGCAGTTCGAAATTATCAAGGCATTCGAGCAAATCAAGTTATTGGCAGATTCGCGCCGCCTGGCTATTTTGCGAAAGTTGATGGCCCGCCCAGCCACTTTGACCCAGTTGGGGGAAGCATTGGGAGAACACCCGGCCTGGGTCCGCCATCATGTCAAGCAGTTGGAACTCGCCGGACTGGTGGAATTGGTGGAGACCCATGTAACCTCCGGGGTGGTGGAAAAGTTTTACCGGGCGCATGCGGGCGGACTGCTGTTACAAGAACTCATCATGCCGGAAGACACAGCCCTTCCATCCGTGATTTTCTCCGGAAGTCATGATCTGGCCGTTGAGCTTTTTGCCCACCAGTTGGAAAAATACCTGAATATCATGATCCTGCCAGTCGGTAGCCTGGATGGTCTGGTCACGCTTCGCCAGGGTTTATGCCATCTTTCCGGGTGCCATCTGCTGGATGTCAGCGGGGAATATAACCTGCCTTTCGTGCGGCACTTTTTTCCGGACAGGCCGGTCCTCATCTTTACATTGGCCCAGCGTGAACAGGGCTTGATGACCGCTCCCGATAATCCAAAAACGATTCGCTCCCTGGCGGACCTTGCGCGCTCCGATGTGACCTTCATTAACCGTATCCCTGGTTCTGGGACACGCCTGTGGTTTGACCATCAAATAGAGGTGCTAGGTATACCAGTCAAATCCATCCGTGGCTATGAAAATGCCGCCCGCACCCACACGGAATGCGCCCGGCTGGTTCAGGATGGTAAAGCGGATGTAGCTCTTGGGCTGCATGCCGCCGCCTCACAACATGCTCTTGGCTTTATTCCACTCTTCCAGGAGCGTTATGACCTTGTGCTTCCTCGTGAGCAGGCCGAAATGCTCCAACCGCTGCTGGACAGAATTCAAACCAAATCCTTCCGCCGCTCTGTGGAAAGTCTGGTTGGCTACGACACCACCCACACCGGCGAACAAATTCCTCTTTTGGAGAATGCCACATGAAATACCGCTCCATCCAGTTCTTTTTTTCACTGGTCGTTATCCTGTTACTGGCGCTCACAGCCTGCGGAACGACAACCACCCCGGCTCTTGTTGCTACCATTCTGCCCACATCAGTTCCGCCCACTTCAATACCTCCTACTCCAATTCCACCTACTCCTGCTGCTATAGTTGAACCTGCAGCGACCAAGCCTGCCAACCCATCCATGATCCTGGCGACTACTACCAGTACTCAGGACTCGGGGCTTCTGGATGTCTTGGTCCCGGATTTTGAAGCAAAGACTGGCTTTTCGGTAAAAGTGGTTGCCGTTGGCTCCGGCGCAGCCTTGACAATGGGACAGCAAGGTAACGCGGATGTTCTCCTGGTCCATTCACCGGCCGCGGAAAAAACCTTTATGGAAGGCGGTTTTGGCACTGACCGCCGACTGGTAATGCACAATGATTTCATTCTGGTTGGACCAAGTTCCGACCCGGCAGGCATCAAGACAGCCGCAACAGCACTGGATGCCTTCCAGAAGATCGCAACTGCTTCTGCGCAGTTTATCTCGCGGGGTGACAAATCCGGTACGAACGCCATGGAATTAAGCCTTTGGAAATCAGCAAAGTTGGATCCCGCCGGAATAAATGCCCCCTGGTACATTCAATCCGGACAGGGCATGGGAGCCACGTTGACGATCGCTTCGCAAAAGAGTGCTTATACTCTTTCCGACCGCGCCACCTACCTGGCAAACAAGGCAAACCTGAGTCTTGAAATCCTATACCAGGGTGATAATGCTCTCCTGAATGTCTACCACGTAATCATCGTAAACCATGAAAAATGGCCGAATACCAACCTAGACGGGGCTACGGCCTTCGCCAATTACATGGTCTCACCCGAGACTCAGACCTTGATTGGCGGCTACGGTTTGGAGAAGTACGGCCAGCAGCTTTTCATCCCGGATGCCACCAAGACCGATGCTGAACTCGGGCTGAAGTAAGGTTGGTCGGGATAAATGGTGACACGCGCCAATAGCGCGTGTCACGCCTTCCTATTTTACGGTCAATACAATATGCTATTCAATAACCCGGATATCTGGGAAGTAACCCTGCTTTCTCTCAAAGTCTCCGGTCTGGCGACCCTTGTCAGCCTGCTCATCGGGCTGCCGTGTGGCACCATGCTTGCATTGGGAAAATTTCCTGGACGTTCCTTCCTTCTAACCATTGTCAACACTGGCATGGCACTACCCCCAGTGGTTGTGGGGTTGGCTGTGGCAATGGCACTTTGGCGCTCCGGCCCCTTAGGGAGTCTGCAGCTAATCTACACTCCTGCAGCCATCGTAATTGCCCAGGTCATTATCTCTTTACCGGTAGTAACAGGGCTGACTTCTGCCTCCCTCCAGCAAATGGATCCCCAACTGCGTCTGCAGCTTCTTGGATTGGGAGCTTCACGCGCTCAAATGGTGCTCGTACTTTGGCAGGAAGCCCGCCTGTCCCTGTTGGCTGCATTGATGGCCGGTTTTGGCAGTGTTATATCCGAAGTTGGAGCTTCCATGATGGTTGGCGGTAATATTCTCCATCAAACCCGTGTCCTGACAACCGCCATCGTGCTCGAGACTAACAAGGGAGATTTTTCCAGCGCGATTGCCCTTGGGATTCTGCTGTTGGCAATTACATTTTTGATTAACTACGCATTGACCTGGATCCAACAGCGAGGCGCTAAACGGTGAGCAAATTAATTGAAATTCGCGATCTGTTGGTCCGTCGTTCCGGGCGTACAGTGCTCGAGATCGACTACTTGACGGTCGAGAAGGGCAAAGCACTTGCACTGGTCGGCCCAAATGGAGCCGGAAAAAGCACCCTGCTTTTGGTGCTGGCACGATTGCTAAAGCCCGAACATGGGGAAATCCTGTTCGATGGACAACCTCTGGAGCGGATTAAACCCCTTGACTACCGCCGCCGCATCGGACTGGTAATGCAGGAAGCACTGCTGCTGAACATGTCCGTCACTCAAAATATTGCCCTCGGTCTTCACTTTCGCGGCCTGCCTCGCCACGATATTAACACTCATATTGATGAATGGCTGGAGCGGCTGAAAATCACACACTTGAAAAACCGCTCCGCCGCGGACCTTTCCGGAGGCGAAGCCCAACGCGTAGTGCTTGCACGGGCCTTTGTCTTGCAGCCGGAATTACTTTTGCTCGATGAACCTTTCGGCGCATTGGATAAGAAAACCCGCCCCGAACTAATCTGCGACTTGAAAACCCTCCTTCCGGCTATGCACGTGACCACATTGTTCAGCACACATGAGGACCGGGAAGTGAACGCACTAGCCGATGATAAGATTGAACTGGCCGATGGGAAGATCGACTCAAGCGCTGTTCTCTGAGCTGCCTGGTTGCGTGATCCTATTATTCAAGGCTCGTTATGCTCCCAGAGCAATTATGGACCAATTGGTTATTATGGGTGATCCAATCCAACTTGTAACGGATTTTAATATAAAGTATGATAAATCCAATTATTCAATCGGATTTTAGGAGTGTCTGCTATGAGAATCAGTGCTCGTAATATACTTAAAGGGAAAGTAGTTAAGATCGTACGCGGCGCGGTCAATGCCGAAGTTACACTCGAGTTGCAGGGCGGAACCCAGGTTGTTTCGATCATAACCAACGGCTCAGTGGACAGCTTGGGTCTCAAAGAAGGTAAAGAAGCCTACGCGGTGGTAAAGGCTTCCAGTGTGATGATCGCTGTGGATTAGATTAGTTCATCTCCGCAACTGGCCAATTCCGAACCCTTCCAGATCTGGTAGTTTTCTGGATGCTCCCAAATACTTTCACCTGATACCGGATTTCAGCAGTCTTCTGGTCAAGACTTATACCCCAAATAAAGCTGCTACGGCGTCATGGAAAACTTCCGTATGATGGTCGACATCTGTGGCTGCCGTATCGCTTGCGATGAGCGCCATATTATGGAAGGGCGTGAGAAGGATGCCCCGGTTCAGAGTGAACAGGTGCATATAGCGGTCCAGTTCGCTATCAATGGCCGCATTGGCTTCGCCACCGTTGCGGGGGGCAGACGCCCTGAACCAATATTCCACACGGAAGCCCAGCCGCTTCAAGATCCAGGGCAGCTCGAACTCCTGGATCACTTTCTGCACACCGGCCTCATAGCGGTCTGCCAGGTTGCCACAGCGTGTGTACATCTCCGGGGTTAGGACATGTTCCAGCGTGGCACGCATGGCCGCGATGGAGAGTGCATTGCCAGCCAGGGTGCCGCCGATACCACCTACATCCGAGTCGTCCATTTCAAGTTTGGACCAGAACGCATCCGCGACTTGCTGAGTAAAACCGTAAACGCCGGCTGGGACTCCCCCTGCCAGCGGCTTGCCGCATGTCAGGAAGTCGGGGCGCAGTCCATATTCCCGGGTATACCCGCCGGGGCCGGTGCAAATAGTGTGTGTCTCGTCAATAATCAGCAAGGTCCCCGTGCGGCGGGTGATCTTACGCAGTGCCTCATGATAGCCCGGGGTCGGGTGGATGATGCCAATATTGGTCATGACCGGCTCTGCCAGCACACAGGCCACATCTTCAGCCGACAGGGCTGTTTCCAGTGCTCCCAGATCGTTGAATTCAATCACCTTGGTCGTATCGCTTGGATTTACCGAAGCACCAAGATTACCCCGCCTCGGACCTGGCGTGCCTTCCTCATCCATGCTGATAAAGGTCTCGTCCACTGAGCCGTGATAACAGTAATTGAAAACCAGGATCTTTGGGCGGTTGGTGATATGGCGAGCCATGCGGATGGAAAACCGGTTGGCATCTGTGGCTGTCAGCGTGAACTGCCAATATTTTAGGCCAAAACGGCGCTGGAGCTCTTCACTCACCCAGATGGCATCTTCGGTGGGCAGCATCAACGTTATCCCTTTCGCTGCTTGAGCATTGATGGCAGCCAGCGTCGCTTCCGGCGCATGGCCGGTCATCGCTCCGGTATCGCCCAGACAAAAATCGATGTAGGTTTTCCCATCCACATCCGTGAAATGAGCGCCTTTGGCTTCCCTGACAAAAATGGGAAATGTCCCAGCCCAACGGATCATCCATAACATCGGCACGCCGCCCTGCATGGATTTGCAGGCGCGTTTGTATAACGCATAAGACTTGGGATGCTCCACATGGAAGCGCTTCTCTTCCATGTGGAGCAGTGATTCAAGTCGTGAACGGTCCAGGGCGCGCATCTTCGTGGTTAAGGGTGGTAGATGTCAGCCTGGCGACCTTAATTTGCGTGGTTCTTGAGGGCTTCGCCAAAAATGGCCAGTGCGTCATTGATCTGGTTATCAGTGACCACCAGCGGCGGGATCCAGCGGATGACATTATCGTAGGTGCCGCATGTCAGCAAGAGCAAGCCAAGCTCTTCGCAATTATGCACGATCGCCTTGACCAGCGCCTTATCGGCAGGTTTCCCATTGTCTGTGAATTCGGTGCCGATCATCAGCCCCAGCCCGCGCACATCCCCGATAACAGGATATTCCTCCTGGAATTTCCGCAGGCCGGTCGTCAACTGCACCCCGCGCCGGGCCGCGTTTCCAGGCATATCTTCGTCGCGCATCGCCCGGATGGTGGCAACCCCGGCTGCGCAGGCAATCACGTTCCCACCGAACGTCCCACCGTGCGAACCGGTCTGCCATTTTTTCATCAACTCGAGCCGGCTGAAAACACCCGACAGCGGCAGCCCTGAAGCAATCCCCTTGGCAACTGTCATAATGTCCGGCACCACCCCAAAATGTTCCTGGGCAAACCATTTACCGGTCCGGCCGAACCCGGATTGGACTTCGTCGAAAATGAGCAGGATCCCGTTCTTATCACACAACTCACGCAGACCCTTCATAAAGGCAGTAGGCGGAACAACATAACCGCCTTCGCCCAGTTCCGGTTCGATCAGTACAGCCGCGGTTTCGGCCGGCGAAGTCTGGGAGAGCAGGAGTTCTTGCAGGGCATTCAGGCAATAATCGGATGTCTGCGCATCATTCATCCCGAGTTTGTAGGCATTCGGATAAGGTGCCACATAAATACCCGCCGGGAGCGGCTGGTAACCAGACCGGTAGATGGTCTTGGAGGTGGTCAGCGCCATTGTCGTGGAGGTACGCCCGTGGAAGCTGCCTTGAAATACGATCACGTTCGGCTTGCCGGTCACCGCACGTGCCAGTTTTACGGCCCCCTCCACTGCTTCAGCACCGGAGTTGCTGAAGAAAAATCCATCGATGGGCGCAGGAACAACTTGGCGTAGTTCAGAAATCAATTCCATCATCGGTTTGGTGACGACAATGTTGGCCTGGGCGTGGATGAACAACCCGGCCTGCTCCCGGATGGCTTCAACCACTTTGGGATGGCAGTGACCGGTATTGGTTACGCCGATTCCGCAGGTGAAATCCAGATATTTCTTGCCATCTGTGGCATACAGATAACAACCTTCGGCGCGTTCTGCCTGGATGGGAAAGATCCGCGACCAAACGGGAGACATATGGGCAAAATTTTCTTCGTAAAGGGACATATTGTTCACCTTCCAATTGAATTAGTTTTAGGGCAAGTACTCCGCTGCCCATTCGATATCCAGAGCTTTCAATGTATCTTTGGTCGGTATGCCGTCTTTGGTAAAACCGGCGAGCCTGTAATACTCATCCAGACCGGCATCCATCTCTTCATGCGTAACTGTCACCCCTGCGGTTGGACCTGTTCCGACCAGGGGTTTGAAATATTTATTCGGCAGTTGGTCGTCTTTACGGGTGAAGCCTTCGCGGGCATTGAATGTTCTCAGCAGGTTCAGGCGCCGCTTGCCAATGGTCATCAATTCGTCCACGCTTACATCCCAGCCCGTTACAGCCCTGGTCATTTCAGCCGTTTCCTTGGGCCCGTACAGGCACCAGGTCGGGCCGTAAACGAACTGGCATAGGTCCAGTGTATCCATCATACTATAGAAGACTTCGGTCAAATAAGCGAAACGTACCTTCTCTGGGGTCAGGCTGTGTACCGGTTGTGGTGTACCGAGGCCGATTTCCTTCAACCGGTTCAAGTTGAAATCTGCAACCCCTTCTTCATAATATGGATCGTGCTCGCTGGATTGGTGGTCCGCCCCAAAGGGATTCACTGCATAGATCAGACCGAGGCTGCGTTTGGCCTGTGGCATATGTGCCGGGGCTTCTTGATTCTTGACGGTGGTCAGGCATTCGCCTGCCCCATTACCCCACAACTGGGCAGCCCGTGCTGAACCTTCCGCCAGGATTGACCCCAGTTTGCTTGATTTCGTTACAATTTGCTTGAGTACCTCGAGCATGGCGTCGGCATTACCAAAACGCAGGTCGATCCCGCCAGTGTCCTCCTTCGTAATGATGCCCTTTTCGAAGCACTCCATTGCAAACGCCATGGTGGCTCCACAGGTGATCGAATCAACGCCGTGCATGTCGCAGATCTGATGCGCTTGGGCAATTGCAGCCAGGTCTCCTATGCCGCAGGACGATCCAAACAAGCCGATCGTCTCGTACTCCGGACCGCCATAGATCGGATCGAATTTGTATTTCCCTTCTTCAATTTCGACCACACGTTTACAACGCACCACGCAGGCGTAACAGGTTTCACGCCTCTTCAGGATCGTCTCAGCCATTTTCTCGCCGCTGATCGGATCGGCCATCTCGAATTGGCCTTCGTTCTGGTTACGGGTGGGTAATGTACCGATCATGTTATTGAACATGACCACCACCGCCGTCCCGTATTTGGCCAGTCCATCCATGTCCGGATTGGTTTTAACACCTTCCGGGCCGGTTTTATTCAAGGCTGCCATCGCTTTTTGGTCCGCCACTGCCGGTTTGGCTTTGCCTCGTACCACGATCGCTTTAAGATTCTTGCTTGCCATCACCAGGCCCATGCCGGTACGGCCGTTCATGCGGTTACACATGTTGACGATGGCTGCGTAACGTACGCCGTTTTCCCCCGCCGGGCCGATCTGCATCACCTCTGCCTTTGGATCGCCAACTTCTTGCTTTAAAACGGCATCCACCTCTGCTGTAAGCTTACCCAACAAGTGCGAGGCGTCATGCAATTTCGCTTCCCCATTCAGAATGGTCAGATAAACCCAGCTTGGCGATTTTCCTCGCAAGACCAGGCCGTCATAGCCGGCAAATTTGAATTCCGCCGGGAAAAAGCCGCCGGCTTGTGAATCGCCAATCCCTTCGCTCATCGGGGATTTGGCATTGACGTTGATGCGGCTTTGACCGGAGATCGATGCCCCTGTAACTACACTATCGAAGACGGTTAGCAGGTTTTCCGGCCCGAGAGGGTCAGCCCCTTTTGGGACTTCGCGCAAAATATACGTCATCGCCATTGCCGAACCGCCCATGTACTTCCGATAGAACGATTCAGGCGGTGTTTCGATCTCCATCTTGCCGGTGGTCAGGTCAACGTGCAGGATCCTTCCATGATAGCCGAATGGCATCGGAGCCTCCTTAAAACTTCTCCCCTGCCCCAAAATGGGGCAGGGGTTGAGAATAACGATTTCTAGTCTTCAGCCGGAGCCGTGTAAGGATCTACATCCGGGATTCCGGGTTTTATCCACGCATGAATTGGGAAATAAACGATCGCGCCGATTACCATAGCGCCTAGAGCCCAGGTGATCGAGTCCCAACCGGTATCCAGGTAATTGAACACTACTGCCAGAGTGACAACGGAGGTCATTAGCAAGGTGATCAATCCCAGGCCAAACCAGCCCCCCGGAACTTTCCAACGCGGTCTTTGCGGATCCGTAAAGCGCAGCACCCACACCGCAAAGAAGCATCCCAACAACACCAGCATATTTAGGAATACATCAATCACTACCAGCGCTTGGAATGCCGAAAGCGAAAAGACGGAATAGATCACTGCCACGATCAAGATGGAGACCCAGGGCGTACCGTATTTTGGGTGTACTTTGACCATGAATTTGGGCATCATGCCATCTTCGGCCAACGCAAAGGGAATGCGCGTCCCGCCCAGTCCGTTGCCGATGAATAGGCCGATCATGGATAGGATCGCCGCGAAGGACACCAGCCCCCCCATAATATTACCCAGCGGGCTGCCAGTCTGGCCGGTTAATTTGTCGGCTACTACTTTGGCAATATCCGGGAACCACCAGCCGGTCGATGCAGCTGGCTCGACACCCCAGGATGATAATTTGGCCCCGGTTTCTGCGATTTGTGTGTCCGTCGCGCCAGATCCGGCAATATCGCCCACAATTCCCACATTGGCATCCGTCGCATCCACGCCCCAGACTGCATAACTGCCATTATCACCTGCTCCACCGTAAAGCCCAGCCACCATCGGGATTGAATACGTGGCAACTGCTGCTACCAATACCAAGGCCATCGCCAGGGGATAGGTTTTCTTCGGGTTGACCACTTCATCCCCCGCAGCCGTTGGCAATTCCCATCCCATGAAGTTCCACATGGCTACATAAATGCCGGTTCCTAATGCGGGAATTAAGCTTTGGAAATTAACCGGTTCACCATTTGGAAGGAACGGCAGATGGATGGTCACACCGCTTTTTATCCATGCTGCGATGCCGATGATGGACATGATGATCAAGGGGATCATCATAATGGCACCCAGCCAGTCCGTTGTCAGGCCTGACAGACGCGCTCCACGGACATTAAGATAGCTGATCAACCAGATCAACAAAAGTGCCACGATAAAGGAAAGTACGACACCGGAGATATAAATTCCGCCGATAGTTGCGCCTGTATTTAGTGCAGGGATGAAAAAAGCCAGATAGGTTGCTGCCAGAACCGGATAGATGGTAACATCCACCCATGAAACCACCCAGTTCATCCAACCACCCATGAACCCGACAAAAGGACCAAAAGCTTGCTTTAGCCAATGGTAATAACCGCCCTCGGCCGGCATCATGGATTGCAGCTCACGCACCATCAGCATATTGGGGATGCTGAACACGAGTGGGGTCAGGAACAACAGCAAGATTGCAAAACCCGGCCCGGATAGACTCACCATTGGTTCAACGCCAAAGGATCCACCGCAGACGGTGAAATAGATCAATCCGAATAGCGGCAACAAAGTCAATTCTCGTTTAAGTTTGCTTTTTTCCCTCTGGGATAGTGCCAAAGTCTCTGCCATGGAAAATCCTCCTCCAAACTGAAATCCCCATCCGGCACGGTTCGCACAGGATGGGGTTGAGAACTTACATCTCCTTTATTCCATATGGGAAGCCGTAATCAGCCATTTTATTCATGAAAAGGACTGGGTCGAATGCTTCCGGACCCATGACTCCAACGCCTTTCCACTCGCCATGTTCCAGCAAATCCCAACCGATCACCGCGTTGAAGGCGGTCTGTGCCACCACGGATTGGCAGTCCAGGCGCTTCATACACTCTTCATTATCAGCCACCTGATAGAGATATACCTGGCGCGGTTTGCCATCTTTCTTGCCTTTGACCCATGTTCCAGCGCAGGTCAGGCCGAACATCCGGTCGCCCAGGTGAGCCGGATCCGGCAGACAGGCAGCCACCACATCCCGCGGAGCCACTTCTACATCTTTTACTTTGATGGGCTCTTTATTATCCAGGCCGAGCATGTGCAAAGTCTTCAAAACACCGATGAACTGGTCACCAAGAGCATACTTGAAAGTAACTCTCTTGCAATTTACCCAGCGCGGTACCAGCAGCACTTCCTCGTGCTCGACGTTGATGACTTCCAGCTTCCCGATCCCCTCCGGAAAATCAAAATATTCGGGCTCGGAAAAAGGCGCGGTCGTAAACCATCCCCGTTCTTTCTCCCAGATGACCGGAGGATTCAGGCACTCTTCGATGGTGGTCCAAATTGAAAAATTCGGCGCAAAATCATAGCCTTTTACTACCAGGTTGGAGCCATCCCGCACACCCACTTCTTCAACCTCGTCAAAAAGATGCGTGGCAGCATATTTTGCAAAAACATCTGCCATGCCTGGCTCAACACCCAGCCCCACCAATGCCAGGATACCCTTCTGTTCCCACTTCTTGGCGCGCTCAAATTGGTAATCACCCAGCTTAATGCCGCACTGCTCGAAGGGCTTTACCGGGTTTGGTTCTGAAAGTGTCATCGCCATATCCATATAAGTGCAGCCCACATTATAGGCCGCATCAAAAATGGGCACGTTAAATGATGGATCGCAGGCATTCATGATCAGGTTCACATTATATTTCTTTGCCAGGGCTTCAATACTCTCCTGTTTACTGGCATCGATCCACTCAATCGGGAACCGCTTGGCGTCCCCGAGCTTGGCCTGAACTTCTTTGAGCCGTTCGCGGTTGTAGTCCGTCAGCACCACTTGTTCCACCCAGGGCCGATCCTTGGCGATACGGGCAATGGCTTCTCCAACTCCGCCTGTTCCAACCAACAAGATTTTCATATTCTTCTCCTTATGAGTATTCTGAGCCGGCAAACGCCGGTTAGCTTAAAAGTAGATCTCCTTCACGATCTTCAAGTGCATAAAGGATTCCGACTCACGCACTCCTTCAATTTTGTACAGGCGTTCAGATAAGAATTGGAGCATATGGTTCTGGTCCTTGCAGACGATCTCGGCGATGATGTCATACGCACCGCTGACAATGATCAGGTAGATCACTTCATCCAACGCAGCCACTTCATCCGCGATCTCCATAAGGCGATTGGCTTCGACCTTAATTCCGATCAAAGCCATCGTCTGGTAACCCATCCGTACCGGGTTGGTAATCCCCACCACCCGCAGAGCACCCATTTCGACCAGGCGGTTGTATCGTACACGCACCATCCCGGCTGAGACTTGCAGCCTCTCGGCAATCTGGGCAAATGGGGCCCGGCCATCCTGCTGTAAAATAGAAATGATCTGGCGATCAGTCTCATCCAATCCCTTGGACAAGACGAAATCTATATTCTCCATTTCTAAATATTACAACGAATCGTCACGCAATACAACTATTATTTGTGTTTTCGTTACAAATTACACCGTTCTCATGACGATTCTCATATCGTAGCAAAATCCACGCTCGATGCCAAAACTACTTTCGACACCTCCAGGAGCGTATCTTCCAATCTGTTCAGCACTTCGTCGATCTGTTCGTAAGTAATGAGAATGGGCGGTTCAATTCGGATGGTGTGGGCACTGGTCAATGTGCCGGCCACCAGCACTCCGCGCTTGAATAAACCGGCTGCAACTTGATATCCAATCTCGGGAGTCTGAAAATGCTGGCCGATTAACAAGCCCCTACCGGTAATTTCCTTATAAATTTGTGGATAGGTTTTTGCCAGATCCTGAAGTTTCGAGATAAAATAGGCGCCTTTCTCGGCTGCCTGCTTCGGATAATCATCACGCAGAACGACATTAATGGACGCGATCGCTGCCGAACAGGCTAAAGCGCCCCCGCCCGTGGTGGTTGTGTGGATAAAGGGGTTCGGATACATCATGCACTGCCAGATTTCCTCGGTCGAGCAGAAAGCACTCACCGGCATCACACCCCCGCCCAACGATTTGGCAACAGCCAGGATATCCGGAACAACATTCCAGTGTTCCACTCCCCAGAGCTTTCCAGTCCGGCCCAGACCTGTCTGAACTTCATCAGCGATCAGCAATGTCCCATAATGCCGGGTGGCTTCCCGGATGCGCGGCCAGAAATCTTCCGGCGGCACTAGCGCCCCGGCCTCGCCCTGGATGGGTTCCATCAATACTCCCGCCACTCCTACTCCGATTTTGTCACAAATGTCCAGTTGCTTTTCAACTGCCGCAGCATCGCCAAACGGGACATGGTAGACCGGTCCGCCATACAGGATTCCAGCCGGTTGACGGTAATCGGATTTGCCGATCATGGAAAGCGAACCCATGGTCTTCCCATGAAAAGCTTTAACAGCAACAATGAAGGCGGGTTTCTTGGTATACATCTTGGCTAGCTTGATCGCCCCTTCAATGCTTTCTGTGCCGCTGGCCGCGAAGAAACTGTATTTGATATCTCCGGGTGTGATCTGGGCCATCAGTCGCGCCAGAACGCCCCTTAGCGGATCTATTAATTCCTGGCTGGGCATTGGGGAACGTGCCAACTGGGCTCTGACAGCTGCAACGACTTCCGGATGGCTCCAGCCGTGGTCCATCATTCCATAACCGCCCAGGCAATCTATGTATTCCCGCCCAAGCACATCCCGGAAAACAGCCCCCGCTCCGCTCCATTCAACCGAAGCCCAATCACCTGCCTCGGTCACGGATTTTCGATATTCCAGCCAGTTCTTATTGAAGTGTTCGGCAAAGTTATACAGGGATTCGTCGATGATCTGTTTCCCTTCTGACTCTGTCACACTTGATTTCTTAATGATATCCAACCATCGTTGGCTATACGCTACCGCCTCATTCAGGGTTTGTGGCATATTATCCTCTTTGTCTATGCAGGCACCAGCCCGTTAATATTGCACGCCTAAATTATCATCCGCTAGGCCCAATCCGCTACCTCTTTGTACCAGGGCTTCTTCTCTCCAACCTTCTCCCGCCCTTTCCATTTGCCGGATTTAGGCGTTTTTTCAAGATACTGCAGGAATTGATCTACTTTTCCACCAATGACAGTACGTTGAACTTCCGTCAACGCTTTTACTCCTGTTGTTGCTTCCTTGATTTTCTTCAAGTTATTCGTGGCTGTGTGATAAAAGCCCCAATCTTCGCCAAAAAGCTTGGCAATGTATTTTATATTGATGGCATCTTTGTCCGTCTCGCCTAAAGGTGCTGCCAGGAGCAGCAGCATGGCATCCTTTAAATCTTTATCATTGATCTGGACGATTTGCAGTTTTTGCAGCATTAAGTCAGCCAGTGAGACACAATGAGGGTGGTTCTCAAGCCGCCCGCGGTAATCGATTGGGTGGTTGTAATCCAGCTTGTCAAAGAATACGTCGATCATCGGGATATTGGAGCTGAAAAAAATCAAGCGCGTTCCGCCGGAAACCATGGCAGCCCGTTTCTCGAGTTCATACCCATGGCTTTCGAAAAAAGGCACGAGTTTACCGCGGTGTTTGCCATAAGCCGCGAAATCGATATCGGTGAAGACGCGTTCGCCCAGGCGTTCCATCCGGCTGTAAAGCTCCACAAAATCCGGAAAATAGTAATGCAGGGCGATTGGGCCCATCACCCGTAGTACGATCCCTTGCTTTTGAGCGTCATCGGCTAAGCGGCGCCCTTCCTCGAGGTAAGCCTCAGGCTTGGGGTACTCACTCATCGGGATGTCTTTTGGTAAACGGAATTGTAGAGGCATGCCATTACTCCTATCCATTGGTAAAGGCGTAATCTCTCACTTTGCCTTTTTCAAGGAAAATGATCACACCTTTAAGGATTCCTTCCGAATATTCACTTCCGGGATTGAATATGGTTGTTTTATGGATCTTTTGTACGCCGCGTGATTCATGGATATGACCGTGCAGACCCAGCAGAGGTTGGTATTTTTCGATCATCTTTGCCACCGCCCGGCTGCCTACGTGAATCTTTCGGTCGGCCGCTTGGGTCAGGTTCTCATCTAACTCAGGTGCCAGATCCAAAGCGAAACCATAAGGCGGGGCATGGAAGTTAAAGATGGCGTTCGATTTATCTTTCACTTTCCCGACCAGTTCCTCCAGCATTGGTTCGAGTTCCTCATCCGGTTTTTCCCGTGGGGTATTCCAGGGGGTTGGATTTGTGTATGAAAAAGTCACCATTTCATGTTCACCCACCATGACATTTCGATTATTGCAGTTAACGACGCCGCAGCAATCCTCGATGATCTCGTCTATTTCGAAATAATCATCGTTGCCCGGCGCCATGTACACCTTATATGGGGTGTCTTTCAGACGCTCATCTGCCAGTACCATCCACTCTTTCATTCGCTGGAGTACTAATTCCTTGAACAACGCATCAATTTTCTTGGGGTCAGCCTTAAAGGAGTGGAATTCTTCAGGGGTTTGGTGCGCCCAATAGTAACCCATCAACTCGATGGTTTTCTTGAGTTTATCCAGTTCTTCTTGGGAATTAATCTCGGTATATTGACCCATTAGCGTGGTGTGCCAGCCGCCGCCAGCCTTCTCCACGATTGGCACAAGCACCTTTCCGGTCAAGTCCCCCAATAAGATTCCGATATCCACGTTATATGCCTTGAGAGCATTCAAATATTTTCGGTAGCAGGTATTGGAGCCATGGATATCTGTCACGAAGAAAATCTTTATTTGCTTACCCATCGGTTTCACTCCTATAAAATCAAATTTTATAATTGCAAATGAGGGGCGGGAGCGTAGACACCCGCCCCTCACTGGGATGAAATACCCTAATCAGGCGGCAATTCGCCGTATGTCAGGTTGCTGTCCAGCCCATTTCGCTTATTGCGGGCTTTCCAGTAGAAGTACCAGACTACGCCCAATCCCCAAATGATCGCGTAGAAGAGCACTGTCCAGGCCGTATATGTCTCGAAACCTGGCATGAATACGTAGAATACGAACAAGATCACCAGGTAAATCAGGTTGAAAACTGCGCCGATGGTCACGACCGGGATTCCAAATATCTTCCACGTTTTATAAGGGGAGGATTCCCAAATATGCGCCACTTTTTTGACGTATGGGAAGATCAACGCCGCGATGGCAGTCACACCGAAGACCGAGACCACCTCCATGGCCGTAATGGAAAGTCCGTTCATCGGGTTTTGGTGAAATGCATAAATGGCAATTCCGATCTCACCCAGGACGAAGCATAGGATATGGTTCTTTACCGGGGTCGCGAAGCGATAATCGATATCCGAGAACCATTTCGGACCCATCCGGTCCATGCCCCAGGCGAACAGGATGCGCGGGAACGCCAGGTACGAGAGCGCCACGTACCAGATGTTGAACAGGATGAACGAGCCTGCCATCATGACCAGCAGGATCGGACTCTTGGTTAGCATCGCCGCCAGTCCCACATAGTGTGTCGACCAGGGTACGGTGTACCCCTCCAACCCGTTGTAATCCACCCAGGCGGTCGCCGACAGGAACTGGAATCCGACCGTCCGGTAGAGCACGATTGCCAGCCAGACCATGAAGAAGGCCGGAACCAGGATCGCAAACAGGTTGCCCAGAATGATGGCTTTGTCCGGTCGTTTGACCTCGCCTGCAATGAAGGTGATGCAGTACGAGTAGGCAAACAACCAGGAACCCGCCACCATCACACCCAGCGTATCCAACCAGTTCCAGGTAATGGGCAGGGCTGTCCCGGCAGATTCCATGGCGGTTTTGGCAGCCACCAGGAAAGCGTCGTAGTTCAGGGAACCATACTGGGTCGCAACGCTGTTCCAGGCTGCAACGAAGGCATCATGCGATGTGAACGTAAAGAGCAGCAGGATGACTACTCCGCCCAGCGTGCCCAACCCCATCACGATCTTCTGAGCCGTGGCAAAAACTTTCATGCCAAAGACCAGGAACAACATCGCGATCAGGCTGACAATGCTGGAGAACATGAATAACGCCCACGGAGTGGTACAAAACTGCGCGGCTTTTTCCAGACCCAGGAACTGGAACATCATCACCAGGCCGGGGTCCACCGTCCAGGGGGCCAGGACGAAAATCCACATGATCCACACGAACGCATTACCGAAGGATTCGGCAATACCAATGATCGGGCTGAGGATACGGGAGTTGTAGATATACTCTCCACCCGAGCGAGGCATGGACCCACCCAGGATGCCCCACACCAGCGAGAACCCAACTCCGCACAGCAAGGCAGACAGCAATGTGGCAATGATCAAGTTGCCGCCGGTGTAAACCGAAAGTCCCATGCTGATCATCACCCACATGGAGACGGTCAGGCCCTGGTTCATAAAGCCGACGCCAAAGGCGTCTACTAATGACAGGCCTCGGACCAAACCACTGGCTTTACGGGCAAAAGCCATTTGTTCATGCGCCATAGTAGCATTCTCCTTTCCAAATTTTTGAATCTGATGTGAAACCTTCGTAGCGCACAAGCGCGTCTTAATTTATGGATTTGTTTAGTACTCCTCCTTCCTCTCTAGAATTTCCTTGTCCATTCTTTGGGCCAACGTTCGATTACGATCTTGGTCTGTGTAAAAAATTCAATGGCATGCTTCCCCTGGCCATGTAGATCTCCAAAAAAGCTGTTCTTCCAACCGCTGAATGGGAAGAACGCCATCGGTGCTGCCACTCCGATATTGATGCCGATATTCCCGGCATCGGCCTCATTGCGGAATTTACGTGCCGCCGAACCGTCATGTGTGAATATCGACCCCATATTCCCATACGCCCCGTCATTCAAGATCTTGATCGCCTCTTCCACCGTCTTGCAGTGCATGATCCCCAGTACTGGTCCGAAGACTTCCGTAGTGGCAATGATTCCGCCAACTGGCGTATCGGTCAGGATGGTCGGTTTGATGAAGTTGCCCTGTTCGTATCCCGGGATAACCGTATTGCGCCCATCCACCAGCATCTCGGCGCCCTCATCCAGGCCACGCTGGATCAAACCTTCGATCCGCAGCTTGTCTTCGGGGGTGATGACCGGGCCCATCTGCACCTCCGGCTTGAGCCCATAACCGGTCACGCGCTTCGACGCCGCTTCGGCAAACTTGGGGATGAAGACTTTGTCGGCCTCACCGATCATGATCGCGGTGGAAGCTGCCAGGCAGCGCTGGCCCGAGCATCCGAAGGCGCTGTCCATCATGATCGAAGTGGTGGTGTCCACATCTGCATCCGGCAGGATCAACACTGGGTTCTTGGCGCCGCCGGCCGCCGAGACGCGTTTACCATTTGCAGTTCCGCGGCTGTAAACGTGTCTGGCCACCTCGGTAGAGCCTACAAAGCTGATCGACCGTATCAGCGGGTGATCGAGCATGCCGTTGACGATCTCCGAACCGCCGTGCACCATGTTGACCACACCAGCCGGAAAACCCGCTTCTTCCATCAGCTCGAATAGCTTAACCATGGTGATCGGCACCCGGCTGGAGGGTTTGATGACTACCGTATTTCCGGTTGCAACCGCATACGGGATGAACCAGAAACCGATCATGGCCGGGAAATTAAATGGTGAAATGATCCCCGCCACTCCCAAAGGCTGGCGGATCATGAACTCATCAATGCCCGGAGCCACATCTTCCACCACATCCCCCATCATCAAGGTCGGTGTCCCGCATGCCACTTCCACGTTTTCGATCGACCGCCGCATTTCGCCGCGCGACTCATCCAGCACCTTGCCGTGCTCGCGGGTGATGCAGGCCGCCAGATCCTCGAAGTTCGCCTCCAACAAGCCCTTCAATGTAAAAAGGTATTGGATGCGCTTCGTGACCGGCACCCTGCGCCAATCCAGGAAAGCCTTCTGCGCACATTGGACAGCTTCATCCAGTTCGGCCGCCGAGGAGACTGGTGCTTTCGCCAGGATTTCAGTCGTTGCTGGGTCTGCTACATCCCGAAATTTCCCGGTTGAGGATGCCACCCATTTACCGTTAATGTAATTTTTTAGGATTAGCTCATTCATGCTCTGTTCTCCTGAACGAAAAGAGTTATGCTGCAGCTTTATCGGCGACTTCCAATGCCTTTTCCACGATCGCAAGGCCTTCTGCCACCTGTTCTTGGGTGATGCACAGCGGCGGGACTATGAACACAATGCTGCCCATGTTGTTTGCCATGATGAATGTGAACAGGCCGTTCTGCCGCAGCACTTTGCCAACTTCGCCCATCACTTCTGCTGGAAAGACCGCCTTCGTTTCACGGTTGGTCACCAATTCGATCGCCGAGAATAGGCCGATATAGCGCACATCGCCCACGGACAGATGCCTGCCCTTGATGCCTTCGAGTGCCTCGCCCAGGAATTTACCCACCCGGACGGCATTCTCGATCAGTTTGTCATCTTCATAAACCTGGATGGTCGCCAGTGCCGCCGCGCAGGCCAGTGCATGCCCGTTATAGGTCAGTCCTGCATAAAGATATTTATCCTCGAAGAATTTGGCGATCGGTTCCGAGACTATTACTGCCCCCAATGGCACATACCCGCTGGTGATTCCCTTTGCAGTGGTGATGATGTCCGGCGTGACTCCCCAATTGTCCACCGCAAACCATTTTCCCGTCCGTCCCCAACCGCTCATCACTTCGTCGGAGATCAGCAATATCCTGTACTTGTTGCATATTTCGCGGATACGTGGCCAGTAATCATCTGGCGGTATGATTAGGCCATTTGAGCCTACCACGCCTTCCATTATGATGGCAGCGATTTTATCCGGGCCTTCGTACTTGATCATTTCCTCCACGTGAGCGATGCACTGCCGTTTGCAGCTTTCCTTCTCGGATCCGAAAGGACAGTGGTAGCAGAACGGGTCCAGGAAATGCACATTCCCGGGCATGGCCGGTTCCACCGCCAGGCGGCGGTAATCGCCGGTAAGAGCCACCGAGCCATAGGTTGCACCGTGATAGGACCGGTAGCGCGACAAGATCTTGTACCTTCCAGTGTAGAAACGGGCAATCTTGATCGCATTTTCGTTGGCTTCCGATCCCCCCAGTGTAAAAAAGGTTTTCTTGAGATTCCCGGGGGTTACTTCGGATAGCTTTTTCCCCAACAGTCCGCGTGGCTCGGTCGCACTTCCCGGATGGACAAAACACAACTTGGCCGCCTGATCCTGGATGGCCTTCACTACTTTCGGATGCTGGTGTCCGATGTTTGTATTCATCAACTGCGATGAAAAATCAAGGTAACGCTTTCCATCGCTATCCCAGAAATAGACTCCCTCGGCTTTTTCCACGGGAATGGGATTGGTCTGACCCTGGACTGACCACGAGAAGAAGGTGTATTCCCGGTTAAGATCCACGATCTCTTTGGAGCTCAATTTTGGCATGCGTAACTCCTTGTTCGCTTATGATTTCTTGACAGCTTTGACCGCCTCGCGGAAGGTTTCCAGAGTCAGGTCGATTTCGGCCTCTCCATGGGAATAACTTAGGAACCAGGGCTCGCGCGGGTCGTGATCCGGCATGATACCGCGCTCGATCAACGCTTCTGCCAGGGTCAGATAGAATTCCTTTTCGCTTTTATTCCAGCTGCGCTGGTCCGTTATACAATCCACCCCCATCGCGTACGAGAACATGGCCGGGTAACCGCTCATACAGTGTGGGATGCTATTTTCGGTCAGGATCTTTGAGATCCCATCCATCAGGCGTTTGCCGCGCTTCTCAATAGTCTTGAGCACTGGTTCACGCTGCAGGATGGTTAATGTTGCCCAAGCCGCCGCTACGCCGGGTTTGTTGTTGGTGAAGGTACCGCCTTGGGCCACACCCTGCCCGATGATCGACATGATTTCTTTTTTGCCGCCAAATGCCGCCAGGGGGTACCCATTCGCCAATGCTTTTGCATAGGTCGCCAGGTCTGGTTTGAGGTTGTAAAATTCCTGGGCGCCGCCGTTTGCAATCCGGAAGCCCGTCTTAACTTCATCCAGGATAAAAACAATCCCGTACTTGTCGCACTGGCTGCGGATAAATTGCAGGAAATCCTCCCGCGGCAGGATCGCCCCGCAGTTTCCCATGCAGGGTTCCGCAATGATCGCCGCCACCTGATCCCCAATGGAACCCAGCGTTTTTTCCAAAACTTCGGGATTGTTAAATGGCAAAGTAGTTATGAGTTCATTCAACGGACGCGGGATCCCGGAACTGGATGGGATCGGGATTGGGTTTCGTGAATTCCCATACGCTTCAACCGGGGAATAGGTGGACCACAGGGTGTAATCATGGAACCCGTGGTACATGCCCTCGAACTTGATGACCTTTTCGCGCCCGGTATAAGCGCGCGCCACCCGCAGGGCATGCATGGTTGCTTCGGTACCGGAGCAGGCGAAACGCACCATCTCCAATCCCGGACACATCTTCACCATTTTTTCGGCAACCTCGATCTCGAGCTCATAGGTCATCGCCGACATGCTGCCCAGATCGATTTCTTGTTTGACTTTTTCGTTTACTTCGTCATAGGCGTGCCCCAGGATAATGGGCCCAAACCCCAATCGGTAGTCGATGTATTTATTCCTATCCGCGTCCCATAGATATGCCCCCTTGGCTTTTTGCATGTAGGGAGTGATACCTTCTCCCCAAAAACGAAAGTTCGAATTTACCCCCAATGGCAGTACTTTGGTAGCCCTTTTTTGCAACACATTACTAGTTTCCCAGGGAATGTTCACGTTGCTGTCCTCTCTCCAGGCTATTTGGAATTCATCCCACTTTTTTCACCACTGCGTCATGTGGGATACGCCACTGGTACACATCTTTCAGTACGATCGGCACGATTGATGTAGTTGTTTTGCGTACTCCCGGCATTTTCCCGATCACTTCCGTCACGAATCGATAGATCTCTGCAGTATCCCTCCCCACCACCTGGATCGAAACATCCATTTCGCCAATGGAACAGGCCGCATAGGAAACACATTCGTATTCCATCGCCTTGCGGGCCACTTCCATGATTGCATCCGATTCAACTTCCAGGACAACGTCTGCCCGCGTCGTCAGCCCAAATGCCTGCGGATTGACAATTGGACGTATTTGGATCACTTTATCGTCTATCATGCGGTTTATGCGGTATCTCACCACGCGCTCGGATATTCCCCCGCCAATGTTCCGCGCAATCTCAGCCGCGGCCATGCGGCCATCGTCCATTAGAAGTTCGACAATTTTCCGGTCGATTATGTCGTTTTCGGACATTGTTTTCGGCATTTATGGTTTTTTCCGACTGACAATATTACTTTACTGACTTGCAACACATATTTCAAGTGACGTTTATCACCCTTTTAGCCTGTTCCCCAACCACAGATGCGCTACAATTGGATTTGCTTACTGATCATTTATGTTCTTTTGAGGTGCAATGGCTATTGACCGGTTTGGCAGAAGGATCCATTACCTCCGTATCAGTCTTACGGATCATTGTAACTTGCGCTGCATATATTGCATGCCGGAAGGGATGACCTTTCACCCCTATGCCGAACTGATGCAAGACGACGAGATCTTCATTTTTACCCGCCTATTCTCCGGTCTGGGTTTTGATAAGATTCGCCTGACAGGCGGTGAACCGACTCTGCGTGCAAATATTGTGAAATTGGTACATGGGATCAGCCATACTGACGGTATCCGGTCGGTCTCCATGACCACCAATGCGGTGTTGTTATCGAAACTGGCAGGACCTTTGGCCGAAGCCGGCCTTCAGCGGGTCAACGTCAGCATCGATACCCTCGACCCGCTCAAGTTCAAGCAACTGACCGGCTTCGATAACCTGGAAAATGTATGGAAAGGGATCCTTTCCGCTGAACAGGCCGGCCTGGGCCCCATCAAATTGAATGTGGTGGTCGTGCGCGGCTTTAACGAGCCGGATGTGGTTGAGTTGGCACGCCTTACCCTCCAGCATGCCTGGCAGGTCCGCTTTATTGAAATGATGCCCTTCGCCGGGAAGACCGATTTCCAGACTGGCCAGATGGTCACAGCCGCTGAAACGCACAGCCTGATCGAGAACGCCATGGGGCGGTTGGTGCCGGTCAATGATCAGACCCTGGACGGAGAGGCCCGCCGGTTCCACCTCCCTGGCGCTCTCGGTACAATCGGTTTTATTTACTCTGTTACCGCGCCTTTTTGTGGCTCCTGCAATCGTGTTCGCCTTACCGCTGATGGTGTTTTGCGTCTGTGTCTTTTACGAGAATCTGAGTTGGATTTGTTAACCCCACTGCGTAATGGTGCCTCCCAGGATCAGCTGCGCACAATGGTTCTCGAAGCTGTTTACAACAAACCCTGGGGCCACGCCCTCGCGCAAGGCGAAATCCCGCTTAACCGTGTCCTCAATGAAATTGGTGGATGAAACTGTATTAAGTTTCCAGAATCAATTTCCCCATTACCCCGACATCATAACCCGGCATCGCCATCACTGCCGCGCGAAATTCCATGGTGGAGATAATTTCGAATAAGGGTGCCAATAATGCGCTGCCGGCATGTTCCTTGGGGATGACCAGGTCATAGCGTTCCTGGAATAATGGGACAAAATCCAGGTCCAGCGCCTGGGCCGCCGCCGCGATTCCCAGGCCGCAATCCGCCCGCCCCGATGCAACCGCCGCCGCAACACCCAAATGGGTAAATTCTTCCTGAAGGTACCCGTGGATTGCATCCGCTGGAATCCCTTTCAAGGCTAGGTGGTAATCAAACAAAACGCGTGTCCCCGCCCCGCGCTGCCGGTTTACAAAGCGGGTACCCGGGTTGCTCAAATCGTCAAGATCCTTGATATTCTTCGGGTTCCCCCTCAAAACCATAAAACCTTGATCCCGCAGTACCAACGCCACCAGCATAACCGGGATTCCGCCCAGGTACTTCGGGAGATAGGCCGCGTTATACTCACCTGTTTCCGGATCCAGCAGGTGCGAACCCGCCAGGTGAGCCTCACCGCGCTGCAGCGCCACCAGCCCGCCTTGCGAACCGACGTTTGCAGATGTAAGGCGCCGGTCATGGCTCGCCAGGTATTGGGCCAGCAGATCCAGCGTCATATCGTGCGATCCAATGCAGAAAATGGTCCGCTCGATATCACTTTTTTTCGAATAGAGCTGGACCGGTACCTTCTCACCCGCCTCCACACCCTGTATACCGCGTGGCAAAACCACCAGGCCATCTGCCCGGACCAAGGAAGTGATTATCCCTGCTCCGCGGGCCAGCGGCGCTGCCAGAGTCTTTTTTCCAACTTGCCCTAGTACCACCCGGATATAGTCGTCATCCCCACCCGGAGAGCTTGTCTTGCGTGTCATCTCAGCCATTACGACCGGCAGTTCGTTCGCCCGCCTTCCCAGCCATTTTGCCAGCAAGGGTTCAACAAAGATCTCGCCCGTCATGGCGGATGAAACCGGATAGCCTGGAACGCCAATGACCGGTATGTTGCGCTTATCTATCTTCAGAATCCCTAAAATGACCGGGTGTCCCGGCCGGACTGCCACCCCGTGCACCAACAATGTTCCCAGACACTCAACCACCTTGGAAGAGAAATCTTCTGCGCCGGCCGATGAACCCGCACCTAATAAGATCAAATCATAATCCGGCGCAAATTCCCTGACTCGTCTGCAGATCGCCTCGAAATCATCCGCGATTATTGGCAGCCTTGTTGCCAGTCCGCCCCAACTCCGCACCTGGGCAGCCAGAACCAGGCTGTTGTATTCTAATATTAGCCCTGGGCTGAGCTTGCTTCCGATCGGCACCAGTTCGGTCCCGGTTGGCAGGATCGCCACTCGCGGCTGGCGCGCCACCTGGATTTCCTGGTAGCCTGCCGCCGCCACGGCGCCCAGGTCCACCGGACGCAGCACCTGGCCTGCCGCCAACACCAGTTGTGTAACAATGATATCCTCCCCCATCATGCGGATGTGCGACCAGGGGGTCACTGCCGCCCGGATTCGGATGGCTTTCGGCGTGCGGACGGCTTTTGCGATCTCTCCAGCCTCATCCAAAGACTCTACATTCTCAATCGGGATGACAGAATCAAACCCCTCCGGCACAGGATCGCCGGTATCCACATACCTGGCTTGCTCTTCTATTTGCAGCACGATCGGTTTGGATGGTAGTGCACCCGCGGTTTGATCTGCGTGGGCGACAAATCCGTCCATCGCTGCGGCGTGGTAATGCGGTGAAGAAACTTTCGCAAGGATTGGTTCTGCCAGAACGCGCCCGAGTGCATTTTCATCCAGCGGGATCGTTTCCTTCCCCAAAATACCCCATAGCTGCGCTTCTTTCAACGCGGTTTCAAAATGTGCTTTTGCATCCTCGAGAGGAATATCATGAAGGTAGACTGACATTCGATTTATTTACTCCACTAAAAAAGAAAAACCTGCACTTGCTCGCCTGCTTCTAATCCGGTGGCATCCGGTGGGATTCGGATTAATCCATCTGCCGCCACCAGGGAAAAGATTAGATTGCTTTTTGAGAAGATGGGTTCTGCCAGCCAGGCATCCTCATCGTTCTGCTCAACAGAGGCAGTCAATTTCACCGCGAGCCAGTCCTCTCTCCCGGCCTGGGAAGGAATATTGAGGGTAAGCCGGGCTATGCACGCTTTTCTTGGCCGGTCCACCTTTTCCCCTAACAATTTCTTGATCACCGGCGTCACAAAT
>JADGQB010000292.1 GCA_017882145.1 Anaerolineales bacterium | reverse complement strand
GATCGTGGTCGACCATGTGTCTCCAGTCGAACAGTCTCAAAGCCAGCCTTTTTTAAAATTTGCCGCAATGTATGGGAGCTGTAGGCGACCAAATGGGCCGTTTCAAATGAATCGTGTGCGTAGAGGTTTGGAACTTCGAGCAGGAGCCAACCCTTCGGAACAAGAACGGACTCGCGAAGGTGGGTTAAATAACCTGCCGGGTCAGATAGATGCTCGAGTACGTGCGACATCGAGATCAAATCAAAGCGCTCCTCCGCTGCCTTTTCAAGTTCATCCAATGTAGCATAGACAGTCAGACCTTCATTACGAGCCTGCAAACGATGTGCCTCACCGGGTTCAACTCCCGCCCCCCAATTATGATACTTGCTCTGGAAATGCTTGAGCAGTACTCCAATCGAACAACCAATATCCAGATGACGGGAAAGTGATGGGATATCTGAGCGAACAAAATCAAGCAGAGATCCAGCACGCTTTTGTTGAATATCGACATTACGCGCAGTTGGCTCGCTGCTGCCTTCCTGGAGTAACCGGTATCCGCTGGCATAAAAAGCACCCAGCTCGACTTCTGTCATGCGCGGGGACTGAAAAACCAAGCCACACTTTTTACAAATCCGGTTGACAACCTTCTGTCCGCGGAAGGAACGGATGTCAAATAAGCGGCTGCTTTCGTCACCGCACAAGGGACAATGTTGAACTATTTCGGTCATCTGAGCCCTACGGCAAATATATGAATTACAATTTGTTTGTCAAAGTTTTCCATTTATTCGCCAATGCTATTCAACATTCAGGAAATATAGCCGAAAGATTCGATTGTTCAGCCACAGCAGGAAATGCCTTATTCCTGGCAACCATAAGATCCTTTTCATTATTGATTTTCGCGCAGGTCT
Source organism: Anaerolineales bacterium (assembly GCA_017882145.1). Lineage (GTDB taxonomy): Bacteria > Chloroflexota > Anaerolineae > Anaerolineales > Villigracilaceae > UBA877. The sequence goes on along the minus strand of JADGQB010000292.1, from coordinate 4,195 downwards.
TACTTCGACTTTATCATTAACATTTAGCCGATTGCCCATATGCCAGACAAGCGCCTGTTCAGTCATCAGGCGCAAAAGCCCCAATTGGTTGATGGCAATGTCCAATGCGCGTTCGCCGCGCATGGGTTGTTCAGATGGAAGAGGAATGACCTTTTGTAGGATTTCGCGCCTCGCCATGAACTGAAAATGCGTGGCGCCCGCATAGGCAACTTTGCCTGAATAGGTGATGCGCGGCATGCGAACGGGCAGGTTGGGATCAGCGTCGTCCTCCAACCTCTCGATGCTGCGAGCATGTTCCCAAAATACCTCCCGGCTTAGGAAGCGTCCCTCTTCAAGGACTTTTTCCCGCAGACCCCATTCGAAAGTCGCGCTGGAATACATCTTTGGCGTTTGTAATGGCCTGGCCGTTACCATGCCAACATTAGGGAAAATATCAAAGAGCTCCAGAGAGGCACTCAGCCAGCCGGGACGGAAGCCAATATCTCCATCTGAAAACACGACATACTTGCCTTGCGCCGCGCCAAACATAAAATTCCATGCCCCGATTTTGCCGATATTTTGCTCCGAAAGGATCAGACACTGGATTTTTCCCTGGTCGCTGGCTTCTTTAAGATAATTTCGTACCTCGGCGCAGGAATGGTTATCAAAGATCATTACATCATACGGATGGGCTTTTTCGCGCGTGGCATTCAAGCTCTCGACCACCACCTTAAGTACATCCAGGCTCTGCTCGTAATATCCACTTAAGAATGGGATGCAATTAACCACCGCCACTGCAATTTCCGCGGGCTGGTCAACCTTCTCGATAAATCTGGCCGGGTTATGTCCTATGCGCATATACTCATCTCCTCGGCTTAATGGCCAAAGGCCGTTGCATTTGTTGGAGACGGATGGAAAGTTCCCAGCCCGGGCCAGCCTGCTTGTCGTTTATAAACGCCCGTTCCAGCCGCCTCAGCCAGCGTACCACTCGAACCTCAGGTCTGCGGATGCGCCCGTGGACCAGCTCGCGATTGGTATCCAGAATGTTAAAGGCGCGTTTGCGGCCTCCGGCTTTGGCTGTATTCGATTTGGCAACCTCCGAGCCATAGGGTGGCCGGTTACCGGGCAGGTGACTGTAGTCATGGTTCTGATGAACAACCAGCACATCTCGCGATGCATCTATCGCCATGCCATAGGTCTTCCGGGCATGGAAAATCATCCAGTTATCCCAGGCTGGCCGGCCGATCGTGAAATCGGGAACGTCCGTATAAAGTTGACGCGGGAAGACAAAATAATCGATACCCCACGGCGAATAAAACTCACCGCTCTCCGCCACATCCAGTCGCAGCCGGGATTCCCAATCGCCGCTAAAATCAAACAGCTCATTCAACTCCAGGTTCCACCGTTGGCCGACCAATAAAAAGTCATGCGCCTGCTCGGAAACCTGTCGTGCCGCCCGCAGTATGTCTGACATCAAGATCATGTCAGCATTGGCGTAACACAGCAATGGACTGTTGCTAAAGGTGTGTCCTATTTCCATGACTGAATCAACCTGCGGAATGCCTTTTTCGTCACGCCTCACTTGCGCAACGTTCTTGATCCCCAGCTCTTTTGCCGTCTCTGGGATACCAGGTTCGTCGCCGATCAGGATCACCTCAACATCCTCCAGTCGGACCCAGGATTGGATGGCATTGAGTTGGATGACTCGGATATGCGGGTTGGTGAATGGCTTGGGAGCCGAAAAGATCGTAAGAAAAGCCATTTCCTAATTGAGTTCCGTGCCCAGTTTTTGGGCCACCTGCTTCTCGATCCAGGTATAGGTACGCTTAAGGCCTTCATCCAAGGTGAGTTGAGGTTCCCATTTAAGAACTTCGCGCAGGCGGGTATTATCCGAATTGCGACCGCGCACACCTTGAGGGCCGGGGATGTGCTTGATGGTAACCTTGATCCCGGCAATACCAGCCACGATCTCGGCCAGCTCGTTTATGGTCACCATGCGGTCAGATCCCAAATTGAGCGGGTGGATATGATCAGAACGCATCAGGCGATAGATACCTTCCAGGCAATCGTCAATATAACAGAAGGAGCGGGTCTGCTCGCCATCGCCCCACATTTCAATTTCATGGTTGCCGGTCAATTTCGCGACCGCAATCTTACGGCACATGGCTGCCGGGGCTTTCTCGCGGCCGCCATCCCAGGTACCTAGATCACCAAAAATATTATGGAAGCGCACAATACGAGTCTGGATGCCGTAATCTTCACGATAATGCGTGCATAAACGTTCCATGACCAATTTTTCCCAACCATAAGCATCCTGTGGCATGGCGGGATAGGCATCCTCTTCCTTGAGCGGGACCACATTCGTTTCGGTCTGCTTGAATTCCGGATAAACGCAGGCCGAAGAAGTGTAAAAATAACGCTTCACGCCATTTACGCGTGCGGCTTCGAGCGTATGGGTATTGATCAGAGAATTATTGTGCAGGATTTGCGAATGGTGCGAGGAAATAAAGCCCATTCCGCCCATATCAGCGGCCAGGCCGTACACTTCATCGATCCCGCGCGTCGCCTGCAGGCAGTTATCCCAACGACGCAAGTCGAGTATTTCAAATTCATCCGCGTCGCTGGTGCGATACTCTGGATATTTTATGTCTGCGCCACGTACCCAATACCCTTTTTCGCGCAGGAAAGTGACCAGATGGTGACCAATAAAGCCGCCTGCACCGGTAACAAGAACTCGAGTTTTTTCCATGCCTTTTTTCTCCGTCTTAATTGTTTTTTGAATTTGTTAATTTCTGGCAATTCGTTCCCTAGTCCAGGAAACGCCTGTTTTGATCACCCTGGCAGGATTTCCACCAATAATCACGCCTGGTTTACACGATTTGGTGACGACTGCTCCAGTTGCAATAATAGAATTTTCACCGATATTTACACCTTTCAAAACAACCGTATGCGGCGCGATCCAGACATGCCGGTTTATGACTACATCCCCGGCAAAGTTCAGGCGTTCTCCGGTCTGCGTATCTATTACAGAATGGCTGTCGCCGGTACGGATGTCGATGTCGTTGGCAAACATGCAATCCTCACCGATAATCACTTTTGACTTCTCCGTTACTGCAACATGCACTTCAACCATCGTAGTACCAGAGCCAACCTGTAGTAACCCATTCCGGTCTTCAAACCAGAGCACGCCCCCCCGGCTTACACGACAATTCTCTCCAAATTCGATACAATGACCGGAGCCTCGTATGCGGAAGTGGACATTCGATAATACACTTCCCGACCCAATCTTGATCCGGTTGTTGTCGCCGATGATATCCACGTGTACGCCAGAAAGCTTGGCGCCCTCCGCTTCAAAGACGTTCTCCTGCCCTTGAATGGTCTTTCGGACTTGTCCGGTTTCGCCGCGCAGCAATTTTCTCGCAAAAGCAGCTGGGCCGGGAAATTGCTCTTTGAGGCTCACAAAGTGGGATTTAGGCATTTGAATTTCCGATCCAATACTTGATGAAGGTTACCAATTCATTGGAGCGCCGGCCAATTCCTGGAAAGTGGCTTCAAATTCCCGTCGACCTTCCTGGCTGAGCACGTAAGAAATTGGACGCTTACCCAGATCCGCCATGATCTTTTCGAGATGCCAGGGGAATGGCCGCGTATACTCGTGGAAATAAGTGTAGGCATAATTCCAGGCCGTTTCGATTTGCTCCTGTGTCAAGCGCCGGGCAGCTGGATCGACCAGCGCCTGTTCCAATTTCTGAAAATATTCCTCCCAGGTATCCGAATCGATGGTGAAACCGCGTTTTCGATAAGTTGCTTTACCGCTCACCAACATCGGGATCCCACGTGTCGCCATTTCCACTCCGGCGGTCGTGGTGTAAACCAGGGCCAGATCGGCAATTTCCATCAGATCGTATGTATTTACTTTCTCTTTAGCACCAATCAGATGAATATGAGCGGGCAGTTCCGGCAGTAATTTGCGAATGATTTCGGCGACCGATGGACCAACCGTCCAGGTCTCGGCAGGGTGTATTCGTACTACCAATTGAACCTCCGGCCTGTTTGCGAGGAATGGGATGACCTTCTCGATCCATTCCTCCATTGACCGGCTGAAAACTGTCCTACCAAGCGTCGCAGAATCGCCCAGTACATTCGTTGGCAAAAGAACTACCGGGCGATCATCCAGGCCTAGTGATGCCCGGATTTTCGCGCCGCCTTCCCGGCT
>JADGQB010000291.1 GCA_017882145.1 Anaerolineales bacterium | reverse complement strand
GGTTAAGAACAAAGGTTTGAGCGGCAAGGTCAAGGTTGTGGCCTTTGATGCGACCAAGGATGCCATCAGCATGCTTTCTGACGGCACCGTTGACCTGGTCATTGCCCAGAAACCTGGCGATATGGGCTTCTTCGCGGTCGAAATGGCGATGGCCTATATGAACGGTGTGACCAGCGTTCCCAAGCATATCCCCACCGGGTATGCCGTCATCACGAAAGCCAACATGGCCGACCCCAACATCGTAAAGTTCTTCTACAAGTAAGGTTTTCAGACAATTGGTCCAGGGGAACACATCGCTCCCCTGGACCAACTTTAATCAACCCGCCTCCAACTGTCTCCTTCTCATAATTGTCTGCTTGGGAAATTTCTTCAGTGCCAGTTAAGTCATTATTGCTTGTTTATGAATTCAATCTCCATTAAAATGTTTTTATCACCAACATTGCAAAAAACTTGAAATACAGAGGACTGAGAAAATAACCGAACCAAAATCTTGTTATTTTCGAACGCATGGATCAAGGAAAATTTAGTGATTTACGCAAGAAGCAGTAGAACTTGAAGCCAAACGGATTCCACTTCCAATAACGATTTACCGCATACTTGGAGAGCCAAATGACCGAAATGGAATTATCGACAACTAAGGCTGCAAAGAAAACCCGTGCTGAAAGGTTGAGCACCATTCGCCAGATTTGGCCATGGTTCTTCCTGGTTTTGATGGTTATCGTTTTTGCCATCATTTCAAAAACCAAAAACAATGTGACGTTCATTAGTTATCGCAGCGTTCAAGGGATCCTGGTTTATGCGACGCAAATCCTGTTGATTGGCCTGGCCGAAACGATTATCATTATCAGCGGAAATGGGGGAGTCGACCTGTCTGTTCACTATACATTGGGAATAGCTGCAGTAATTTCGGCCTTTATCATGCGTGCCATGTATGCCGCCAATCTTCCGCCTGCATTGACCATTGCGGCTGGCTTTTCTGGCGGCATCCTGTTCACCATCATTCCTGGCTGGGTCAACGGGACCCTGGTCGCAAAAGTGAAGGTGCCGCCATTCATCAGTACGCTCGGCATGGGCTATGTCATGTATGGGGTCGCCTTGCTTATCTCGCGCGGCCAGGCGATCTCCGACCAGCCGAATTACCTGGGTCAAATCGGGAATGGCAACCTGTTGTACTACTGGCCAAAGCATGGTTTCTCCTGGCTGAAAATTCCTGCCGCTGCGACTCAGGCAGATTTACAGCATATCATCCCGCTTGTCCCTAATGTTGTCGCAATTACCCTGGTCGTGACGATCCTGATCTGGTTCATTTTGGCGAAGACCCAGTTTGGCCAGCACATCTATGCTATCGGCGGCAATATTCAGGCTTCTATCCGGTCTGGTATCCCGGTGGCAAGTACGCTGACGCGGGCCTACACCCTGGCTGCTGTTCTGGCAGGTATAGCCGGGGTGATTTGGACTTCCCGCTTTACCAGCGGCGCATCCAACGCCGGTGAACCGACTTTGCTTTTTGCAATTGCTGCGGTTGTGATTGGCGGAACGAGCATGTTCGGCGGTGAGGGGCGCGTCATCGGAACCGTGATCGGGGCTCTTATCATCGCCACCATCCAGTATGGCCTGGTCGTCCTCGGCCAGCAGCCCTACTGGCAGTATGTCACGGTCGGTGTCGTAGTTATCATCGCCGTGATTGTTGACCAATTGGGCCGGAAGATGGAGCATAGCTAACCATGAAAAAAAGCCAGGTCAGTATGGAACCCTTATTACGCGCAGTCAACCTTACAAAACGTTTTGGCGGTTTGGTCGCAGTCGAGAACGTGAGTTTTGACGTGAGACCCGGTGAAGTGATCGGCCTGGTTGGCGACAACGGCGCGGGCAAATCCACCTTCATCAAAATGATCTCGGGTGTGTACCAGCCCGATGATGGGGAGATCTACTTTGATGGCAAGAAAGTCAGTTTCATCGACCCGCGCGACGCCCGCGACCTGGGGATTGAGACTATTTACCAGGATTTGGCACTGGCCGAGAACCTGGATGTTGGCTCGAATATATTCCTTGGCCGAGAAATGAAGAAGCGCTTCATTTCTGAAAAACTCAGCCGGATCATTATCAGTTCGGCCTTCGCTTTACCGCTGGCTGCTTTGTTGGCATGGCTCGGTCTGCAATTCTATAAAATACCCGGTCTGGTGCTCGGCCTGCTATTCGGGCTGGCCTCTGGTTTCGTACTTGGCTGGCTTTTTGGGTCTGTCACTCAGATTGTGGATCGCAAGACCATGATGGGCGAATCTACCAAAGCACTGAAGCGGCTGGATATCGAAATCCCATCCCTTACCCAGCAAGTGCGCAACCTTTCTGGCGGACAGCGTCAGTCAGTCGCAATTGCGCGCTCGATTTATTGGAATGCCAAGGTGATGATCATGGATGAACCGACGGCTGCTCTGGGCGTCTCAGAGCAGCGTAAAGTGCTCTCCCTTGTACGCACCCTGGCAGACCATGGCGTTCCGGTCATTATTATCAGTCACAACATGCAGGATGTTTTTGCCGTTGCAGACCGGATTGTAATCTTACGCCGAGGCAGGAAAGTTGGAGAAGAAGTTTCTGCAGAGACTACTCCGGATAAGATCGTCAGCCTGATGGTCGGGGCAGAAACCGTCCATAAGATGGGTGTGATCCCCCAGGCGCTTGAAAGTAATGGCGGTGTTGCCGGGGCCTGATGGAAGGTCTATTGAGAGTAGTATTAAAAAGACAAATTTGAAATGAAATATCGATAACTGCTCTGCCCTTGATATCTTTTCCCGGATATTGCATTCTCATCAAAGCGTGGAAAGAAGATTTTTCTGGGGTCTGCGGCAGTAGCGTTGCTGCAGACCCCATAGTATATTTTTGTATGTAACGATCACACCCAATACTATAAAAGAAAATAGAGACATGAATTGAATATCGGAGAAGGCAGGCATGAATCGATTGTATGGAGGTATCGAAGCCGGTGGCACTAAGTTCGTCTGCATGGTCTCGGCTGGCCCGGATCAAGTGGTGGAGGAGAAACGTTTCCCAACCACCCGTCCCGATGAAACCATTCGGCAAGCGATTTCGTTTTTTACTCCCTATACCCGCAGGCGGGAGTTGGCTGCTGTAGGAATAGCTTCCTTCGGCCCTCTGGACCTGAATCCTGTTTCGCCAACCTACGGTTACATAACAACCACTCCCAAACCCGACTGGAATTATGTGGATCTACACGGCTTTGTCGCCCAGGCGCTTGATCTGCCCGTAGCTTTCGATACCGACGTCAATGCAGCTGCTTTTGGCGAGCATTACTGGATAGCAGCCAATAATGCACTTGATCCCTTTGTCTACATTACTGTGGGAACTGGTATTGGTATGGGCGTACTCGCCAACGGCCTGCCGGTGCATGGGCTGGTCCATACGGAAGCCGGCCATTTCGTAATTCCTCACGACTGGCTAAAAGACCCTTTCCCGGGCATCTGTCCTTACCATGGAGACTGCCTGGAAGGGTTGGCCTCGGGCCCGGCGATGAATTCCCGTTGGGGCCAAAACGCGGAAGACCTTCCTGATTACCATCCAGCCTGGGAATTGGAAGCGGAATATATAGCCAACGCATTGATAAACCTGATCTATGCCTATTCACCTCAGCGAATTGTGTTGGGTGGCGGCGTTTCCCAGCATGCTGGACTGCATGTAGCTGTGCGCCATAAGGTACAACGCGGCCTGAACGGCTATATTCAGTCGCCTGTGATACTGAATTCCATTGAAGAATATATCGTCCCGCCCGGGCTTGGTAATAGATCGGGTGTATTGGGGGCAATCGCTATGGCAATTGATCTATTGAAATCATAATCAGAAATCATAATCTCCATCTTCCAATATGAAAATACGGGCAGACCATGTCTGCCCGTAATGATTTCCCTCTTAATTAAGCTCCCTCCCCCAACTGGGCCTTCACCCCGCAGGGGCAGAGGGCGGAGGCTGAGGGTTAGATCGCCAGATACAGGTTGAATAACATCCCAACCGCCATCGCACCTACCCACAGTGTGCCAACCACCACTGCGATCACGCGCCAGCGGGCAATGCTCAATGCGCCTGCAATTGCCCCGACGGATGTTCCTGATCCTGCGATCAGGAAGGCCAGCGCCGCCCCCTGGCTCATGCCTGAATCGAGCATGGCCCGCACCAGCGGCAGGGAAGCCTCGCTGTTGATGTAGAATGGCAGTCCGAGCGTGGCTGCCAGCGGCACACTATAAGCATGTCCGCTTCCGAACAGGGCCGCGATCCAGGTGTTGGGGATCAGTCCATTGAGCAGGTAGCCCAGGAAGGCAAAACTGAAGAACATCACCAGCAGCCGGGGGGCATCCTGCAATAATTGCTGGCCGATCATTGGCAGCGTTACGCGTGCTTTGGTGGTCAGTTTCGCAGGCTGCGCAGCTTGGCCGCAGCCGCACGCACTCTGGGACGCGGGAGCCATAACCGGTAGGGCGCTCTGGCGTCCGCTGTTCGAGGCCGTGGTCAGGGCAGCTACGCTCACCAACTGCGCGCTCTGGCATCCGCATGTGGAAGCTGTGGCCATAACCGCCGCTGGGGCCAACTGGGGGGTTTGGCATCCGCAAGTTGACTGGGCCGGGACTGGCCTGGATATCCGGACTGGCGGGGTTTGAGGAGCGGCCACCAGGCGGGCCTGATTCTTGAGCCAGCCGCTCTTATCCAGAATTCCGGCCACCAGGCCGCCTGCCAGACCGAGCAGGATCGAGGCGACAAACCCGGCCAGGGCGAACGGCCAGCCGAAAAGACCGGCGGTGTAGAACATCCCTTCCGGGGAGGAGAGCGGCGAGGCAACCATGAACGCCACGATCGGCGCCCAGGGCATCATGGAGGCCATCATGCCGATCACGATCGCGGTAGTGCCACACGAGCACAGCGGCGTCCCGACCGCTATCGCAGTGGCGAGAGCCACTCCGCCCTTTTGGTGCCCTTGCAGGAAAGCCGCCACCCGATCTTTATCGAGGTACAGTTTGATCAACGAGCCGACCAGCACACTCGCCAGCAGGTAGATCCAGTTATGCGCAAAGGCCAGCAGCAC
>JADGQB010000063.1 GCA_017882145.1 Anaerolineales bacterium | reverse complement strand
GTCGGCCAGCACGTGGGCTCGGCTGACCCCGGCCAACCCGGTAACCTGGTCCTTTCGGCGCACGACGATGTTTTTGGCGAGATATTTCGCAACCTCGAGCGTCTCCAACCCGGTGACCAGGTATTGGTTTTCACGGCGCAGCAGCAATACGTTTATATCGTGACCGGCAGCCAGATTGTCGCTCCGACGCAGGTGGACGTGATGAACTCCACCGCCGACGCGACCGTTACACTGATCAGTTGTTATCCTTACATGGTCGATAACAAACGCATCGTAGTGTTCGCAAAACTTGTAGCCTCTCAATAGCCTGGGGCCTTCCCCACTGTTGAGAAATTACCAAAACTTTAATACCTTTAGGAGAATTATGAGCAAGAAGATCAAGCGTCAGGTTTCCCGTCAGTATGTCCGCCCGGCTGCTACCGTAGTAACGAAAACGACCGAATTCAATCCAGATTACAGCAACACCAAGCGTGAATTACGCCGGATCGGCATTCTGGCCGGTTCATTTGTGGTTGTTCTGGTTATATTGGCAATCTTCCAGAACCAACTGCTGGGCGTCTTTCTAAAATAACCTCAAGTGGGGGCAACGAAGTTGCACTTCTGCCCCATTTCAAGCGGGCACTATGAGCAAAGACGCTTTTGAGGTCATCTTGCTGATTGGCCGGCCAGCCTCCGGCAAGAGTGAGATTTTGGATTTCCTCAAGCATACCAGCGCAGACGACCGGCAGAAGCGTTTTCATGTCGGCGAACTGGATGTGCTGGATGATTTCCCCATGCTGTGGACCTGGTTCGAAGAAGACGATCTCCTCTCCCGGAGGCTCGGTATGGCGCGCCTGCACACCGATCCTGAGGGTTATTTCGATCCGCCCGGATTGTGGCAGCTGCTGATCGAAAGGCTCAGTCTAGATTATCACAAACGCCTGCGCGACCCGTCTTACCACGAACGCACCACCGCCTTGATCGAATTCTCGCGCGGCAGCGAACACGGCGGGTACCGGGAAGCTTTCCGCCACTTATCGGAAGAAATCTTGGACCGGGCCGCAGTGGTCTACGTCAGGGTTTCGTTTGCAGAGTCACTGCGCAAGAACCGCCGGCGTTTCAACCCGGAGCGTCCCGACAGCATCCTTGAGCACGGTTTGTCGGACGATAAACTCGAACGGCTCTACCGGGATGATGACTGGGCGGAACTCGCTCCCGCTGAAAACGGTTTCCTGGAACTCCAAAATCAGCGTATCCCGTTTGTAGTTTTCGAGAATGAGGACGATGTGACCACCGGAAATACGGACCGGCTGGCTGCACGCCTCGAAACCACGCTTGGTCAACTCTGGGGCTTGCGCATGCATCCATGACTATTCAGCCGGAACCTCAAGGCGATGACTCACACCTGCTGACCATCAGGTTAGAAAAACTGGTTTACGGCGGCGATGCCCTTGGGCGGATTTCAGAAGGGCGCGCCGTTTTTGTCCCTTTTGGACTGCCGGGAGAATTAGTCAAGGTACGGATTGTAGATGAGAAGCGCGGTCACGTGCGCGCCGAACTGGTCGAAGTGCTGGAAGCCTCACCGGAGCGCATACCGCCAAAATGCAAACATTTCGGGTTGTGTGGGGGCTGCGCTTATCAGCAACTTCCCTATCCGGCCCAACTCCGGTATAAGACCGACATATTACGCGACCAGTTGGTACGCATCGGGAAAATTCCAAACCCACCGGTCGAGCCGATGCTGGCTTCGCCGTTTGAATGGAATTATCGCAACCATATTCAATTTCATTTGACGCATGAAGGGAAATTGGGATACTTCCGTGCGAACGGCCGGGGCGTGTTTTCCATAACGGAATGTCATCTTCCCCAAGCCGCACTGAACAAACTCTGGCCCAGCCTGGAATTCGATCCTGACCTGGGGCTGGAACGCATCGCATTACGTTTGGGTTTGAATGATGAATCCATGCTGGTGCTGGAGTCCGATAATCCCGAAGTGCCAGAACTCGAGCTGGAAACCGGTCTATCGGTCGTGCATCAGACGGGTGATGACCTGGTCGTGATGGCTGGTGAGGCTGCCATGACCCTCTCCGTCAAAGACCGGCCGTTCCGCGTCTCGGCCGCATCGTTTTTCCAGGTCAACACCCCCATGGCCGAAAATATGGTGGAACACCTGTTGGCGCATTTGCCGGTTTCTTCCAGGACGATCCTGCTGGATGTTTACTGCGGCGTTGGTTTGTTCAGCGCATTTTTTGCTGGACGAGTCGCTCGCTTGATCGGCATCGAGGCTTCCCCATCGGCTTGCGAGGACTTCGCAGTCAATCTGGACGAGTTCGAAAATGTCGAACTCTACGAGGCGCCGGCAGAAATTGTTCTGCCAGCCCTGGATGTCACTCCCGATATCGCCATCCTGGACCCGCCGCGTGCCGGCCTGGACAAACGCGCATTGCAGGCGCTGCTGGCCCTGAGTCCGATGCGCATCGCTTACGTTTCATGTGACCCATCCACGCTGGGACGCGACCTGGCGCATTTCATCACTGCAGGCTACCGGCTGGTGCAGGTCACTCCATTCGACCTGTTCCCACAAACCTATTCCATCGAAAGTATTTCTATTTTAGAGAAAGGACCACTCACCTAAAAAACCATGATTAGGGTGTGAATATAGGGAGTATGGGCGGGCTTCGCCCGCCCATACTCCCACTTTCCTCCTGGTTCATGGATATTATAAAAATCAGAAAGGAAAAAACTATGCGTTGGGAAGAATTGACCGGCGACCTGTTCCCACAGGCCGTCAAACAGGCAGAAGGCGTTTGCCTGCTGCCGCTCTCGTGCATTGAACGACACGGACATCATATGCCACTCGGCACGGATATGTACATCGGCCACGAGCTGTGCAGCCGCGCCGCCGAGCTCGAACCGGTGGTGGTATTCCCGGATTTCATTTATACCCAGATCCTGGAAGCTCGCCACATGCCGGGCTGCATCGGTATCCAACCGGACCTGACCATCCGTCTACTGGAGAATGTTTGCAGCGAGATCGCCCGCAACGGATTGAAGAAAATCGTGATCGTCAACTCGCATGGCGGCAACGACAACCTGATCCACTACTTCGCCCAGATCCAGCTTGCCAGCCCGCGCGATTATGTCGTTTATGTCGCCGAACCGTCCTATCATTCTGAAGAAACCTCCACCGCCGCCCAGTGGGAGACCAGCGTTGACGGTCACGCCGGAGAACGTGAAACCAGCATGGTGCTTGCCATCCGGCCTGAACTGGTCAAAACTGAGACCCTGCCGGCGGATGGGGAAGGTATGCCCATGCAGCGTCTCAAAGCTCTGCGCGACCTGGGCACAGACATGGGCATCTGGTGGTACGCGGATCACCCGACCCATTATTGCGGTGACGGGCGCCCGGCCACGGCCGAAAAGGGTGAACGCTGGTTCGCCGACCGTTCCCAGGCCCTGGCGAAGATCATCCGGGCGGTCAAGAGTGATACTGAAACGAAGCGGCTGCAGGACGAGTTTTTTGGAAAGACGCTGCAGCACTAGAAAAGAAACTCGGATGAAAAACCCACCAAACTATTTCATCCAACCCGGTTTTATAACGGATCCGGGGGAGTATGCCAAATTCCTGGACGAACTGCCTGGCGATGTGGGCGAACTCTGCAGGATCGTGCAGGGCACTACCATCCACATTTTCTGGGCCGAGCGCTACGGGATAAAACTGTCAGGAGAACGCCAGTCTGAAGTCCAGCTGCGCACCCTCCGGCGCAGGCTGAAGCGGACCCTGGAACTGGACCCGCGTCCATTGAAGGAAGCCCGTCCACTCGAAAAAAAGATCGTTGGGAACTGCCGGGATTTCTCGGTGCTGCTGGTTGCCATTTTGCGGCACCAGGGCATCCCGGCGCGTGCGCGCTGCGGGTTTGGGGCTTACTTTTTCCCCAAGCACTACGAGGACCACTGGGTGGCCGAATACTGGAACGCCAGGCAGGAACGCTGGATCCTGGTGGATGCCCAATTGGATGTATTCCAGTGCGAGGCGATGAAGATCCCCTTCGACCCGCTGGATGTGCCGCGTGACCAGTTCATCGTGGGCGGCAGGGCCTGGCAGATGTGCCGGAGCGGGCAGGCCAATCCCGACAGTTTCGGCATCTTCGACATGCATGGGCTGGGGTTCGTGCGCGGGGATTTTGTACGGGATGTGGCCGCGCTCAACAAGCTCGAACTTTTACCGTGGGACTGCTGGGGAATTATCGAGAAACCGGTCGAAAACGACCCGGATGACTTGAAGTTCCTGGATGATCTTGCAGAAATGACCTGCGCTGACGTGCCGGATATTGAGGCAGTACGGACTCTTTACGAAACTGACCCGCGCTTGCAGATGAGCGGGACGATCCATAGTTATATCAGCACCGGCATGGAGACGATTGAGATGCCCCTTGCATAAAACCAAGCCGGGCATAAGTGTGGTACAATCTTAACTGGAGTAAAACTGGATTTGCGTGGTAACTCTGCCGCCGACCCTTTTATTTGGGCGGCGGCTTTTTTTATTCACCGGCAGCCTGCCGGAGAGAGAGAAGTAAAAAATGGAAGTTAGACTGTATGTAGGAAACATGGCCAAATCGACCACCGCAGACGAACTGCGCACCTTGTTTGCACAGGCCGGTACCGTATCCGCCGTGGATGTCATCAAGGACCGCGACACTGGCCAGTCCAAAGGCTTTGGTTTTGTCACAATGACCGATCAAGCCGAGTCGGAAAAGGCCATCAGCATGTACAATGCTTATTCCCTGGCCGAGCACGATTTGAAAGTCAACGTCGCCAAGCCGCGTGCATAACGCAAGCTTCAACAATCAAATCCGAGCAAATCCTCGGTGAATAAAAAACAGACCGGCACGCAAATGCCGGTCTGTTTTATTATTTATAGCGAGGCAGCCGCCAGGTTCGGGCGGAGGATGCGATGTTCACTTTCCTGGGCCAGTAAGCGAATTTGGTGCATGATCTGCTCAGATACATGCCGGACATTTTGCCGGTCTTCGACATCGCCATCAAACTGCATCGGCTGTCCAACCGTCATCGCATAGGGCCCGCGCAAGTACCAGTGCGCCTGGGCCAGCGAGCCGCTGATCTTTGATTTGATGCAGATACTGAGTTCACGACGCAGGAATATTCCGACCGGGATAACCGGTGCACCGCTCAGCAAGGCAAGCCGCGCCGCGCCTGTACGCGGCGGTAAAAAGCTGCCATCCGGTGGGCTGATCTTGCCTTCAATAAAGATGGCGACTGATTTGCCTTCCCGGAGATACTGGCAGGCATGCTCCAGGGCGAGGCTGCCTTGTTCCAAAGGAACCGGGATCTCCCGGATCGTTCGCAAAAACCAGCCGAAGACCGGCACGCAGAACGCCTTGGCCGTGATGAGAACATTCAGGCGTTCCCGGGCAATGATATGGATCATGAAGGGATCGGTGGCGCTGGGATGGTTGCAAACGAAAATCTTCGGTCCAGCCGGCAACTTCCCATGCCGCTGAATGGTCAACTTAAGCATTACGGCTCCAAATAGCAGGAGAATTATACGTCCCAGCGTATAAAGCGTATTATTTAGCATGGGCCAACTCCAAACAAATTAGAATTAAATGTTTAGGGCGACCCGCTAGGTCGCCCCAGTTCCTACTAACTAAGCAGATTTCTTATGACCGTTTGTAAAATGCCCCCGTTCCGATAATAATTCACTTCGACCGTTGTGTTCAACTGCGCAATGGTCTTGAATGTTACTACTGAACCATCCGCGCGGGTTGCCTTGACAATCAGCTCGCATTTGGGCTGCATGGCATCGCTCAGTCCTTCGAAATTATAGACCTCGCTGCCATCCAGGCCCAGGCTTTCGGCATTCTGGCCTGTCACGAAGCGCAACGGCAGGATGCCCATGCCCACCAGGTTCGAGCGGTGGATGCGTTCGAATGATTCAGCAATGGCTGCGCGCACGCCCAACAAAAGCGGACCCTTGGCAGCCCAGTCGCGGCTCGAGCCAGTCCCGTATTCTTTGCCGGCAATAATAATGGTTGGAATCCCATGCGCCTGATATTGCATGGCTGCATCGAAAATGGTGGTTTCCGCATCCGTTAACTTCTGGCCGTCCGGGCCCAGGTAGCGTGTGAACCAGCCTTCCTTGCCGCCAACCATAAGGTTCTTCAGGCGGATATTGGCAAATGTGCCGCGCGTCATGACCAGGTCATTGCCGCGCCGCGAACCGTAGGAATTGAAATCGCGTGGCTGAACATCCCGTTGCTGCAGGTAATGGCCGGCCGGGCTGTCGATGGCAATATTGCCGGCCGGGGAAATATGATCGGTCGTGATCGAATCACCCAGCAGGGCCAGCACGCGTGCATTCCGGATGTTCTTGATGGACGGGACATCCAGGGTCAGGCTCTGGAAGAAGGGCGGATGGTGGATATAGGTGGAAGCCTCGTCCCACTCGAACAGATCGCCTCCGGATACCTTTATATCTTTCCACATATTGGAGCCTTCGAACACGCTGGCATAGCGCTCCTCGAACATGCCTTTGTCCAGGCTGGTCTCCACCAATTCGGCCACTTCCTGCGTGGTTGGCCAGATGTCTTTCAGGTAGACCGGTCCGTCCTTGCCAACGCCGATTGGCTCGCTGGTCAGGTCAATATTGACCGTGCCTGCCAGGGCATAAGCAACCACCAGAGGCGGCGAGGCCAGGAAATTGGCTTTTACCAGCGGATGGATGCGTCCCTCGAAGTTTCGATTCCCGGAAATAACATCCGCCACCACGAGTTCGGAACCGGTAACGGCTTTGGCAACCTCACCCGGAAGCGGACCACTGTTCCCGATACAGGTGGTGCAGCCATAACCGACCACGTTGAAACCCAATTTGGCGAGCGGTTCGATCAGATCCGCCTTTTTAAGATATTCCGTAACCACGCGCGAACCGGGGGCCAGGCTTGTCTTGACGTACGGTTTTACCTTCAAGCCTTTTTCTGCCGCCTTCCTGGCCAGCAATCCCGCCGCCACCATCACGGAGGGGTTGGAGGTGTTGGTGCAGGAAGTAATGGCGGCGATTACAACCGCACCATGACCGATTTCATAGGATCCACCATTGGTGCCAATCCTGCCCTTGCGATCCACGGCTTCGGGCGTTAGCGCATAACCGCGTTCTTTAACCGGCGCGATAAGGGCCTTCTGGAAGACGGATTTCATATCATCCAGCGCAACGCGATCCTGCGGCCGTTTTGGCCCGGCCAGGGAGGGCACCACTGACCCAAGATCCAGTTCGAGCGTCTGGGTATATTCGGGGTCGGGAGAGTCGGCAGTGCGGAACAGGCCCTGGGCACGGTAGTAAGCTTCGGCACGCGCGATGGTCTCTTCCGGCCGGCCGGACAGGCGCATGTAGCGCAACGTTTCAACATCCACCGGGAAAAAGCCAATGGTGGCGCCGTATTCCGGGGACATGTTGGCGACCAGCGCGCGGTCGGGCAGGGACATGTTATCCAATCCGGGGCCCAGGAACTCAACAAACTTATCGACCACTCCGTATTTGCGCAGGATCTGTGTGACCGTCAGGACCAGGTCGGTGGCAGTCACGCCTTCTTTGAGCTTGCCGTAGAGTTTAAAGCCGATAACGTCCGGCAGGAGCATGTCCATTGGCTGACCCAACATAACCGCTTCGGCCTCGATGCCACCCACTCCCCAACCGACCACACCCAGGCCGTTGATCATCGTTGTATGTGAATCGGTGCCGACCAGCGTATCGGGGAAGGCAACCATTTCACCCGCATCTTCCCTGGTTGCAACCACCTGTGCCAGGTATTCAAGGTTGATCTGATGGACGATGCCGGTCATGGGCGGAACGACCCGGAAGTTCGAGAATACCTTCTGGCCCCATTTGAGGAACGCATAGCGCTCATGGTTGCGCTGGAATTCCATCTCAACGTTCCGCTGCAGGGCATCCGCGTTGGCGAAGAAATCCACCTGCACCGAGTGGTCAATCACCAGATCCACCGGTACGAGCGGGTTGATCGCCTTTGGATCGCCGCCCAGGCGGGCTATTGCCGTCCGCATGGCTGCCAGATCGACCACCGCCGGGATGCCGGTAAAATCCTGCATGATCACGCGTGCCGGCAGGAACGGGATACCAAAACGGTCACCGGAGGGTGTCCAACTGGCAATATGCTGCACATCCAGCTGCGTGATTTCCTTCCCGTTGCACTGGCGCAAGGCCGCCTCGAGCAGGACGCGCACGGAATACGGCAGCCTGTCTAGCCGGGTCAGGCCGGCCTTCTCGAGAGCATCCAGGCGGTAAATCACATATTGTTTTTTCCCAACAGTTAGAATAGCGCGGGATTTAAAGAGATCCTGGTACATATAAACTCCTAGTTATTAATCAATTCCAATTTAAGTTCATCAACCAGCGCTTCCCGTTCCAGGTCGGGCAGGAAGGCGGCTTTCGCAGCCGCCAGGACGCGTTCCTTGAGTTTTGTCTGTGACAAATCCATATCCTCGCAGACACGATGGTATTCATCCGTCAGGGTGATCTGGGAAATGGACGGATCGTCAGCGTCGAGGGTGACATTGATACCTGCATCCAACATCTTGATTAAAGGGTGTTCAGTGGAGACAGGAATAACCCCGGTCTGGTAATTACTGGTAACGCACACCTCGAAAGCAGCCCCGCTCTCACGCGCCAGCGTCACTGTAAAAGGATCTTCCAATACCCGGACGCCATGCCCGATCCGATCTGTTTTGAATAGCTCCAATGCCTCACGCACGTTGGCTGCCCCGCCCCATTCTCCGGCATGGATGGTCAATTTAAGCCCGGATTGTTTGGCCTCCTGGAAGATCCCTGCAAATGGCTTGGCGGGGAATTCAGCTTCATTGCCTGCCAGGTCCAACCCTACCAGGCCCTGGCCCATGCGGGCGACTGCCAGCCAGGCCACCTGCTCGGCCAGTTCCACGCTTTCATGACGGTTGACACTTACGATCAGGCCGACGCGCAAGCCGAAATCAATGGCCGCGTTCATGGCGCTCTCGCACACCCAATCCATCACGTCGCCTAACGGGAACCGTTCGGCCCGGCTCAACGCCACCGGAGTGAAGCGCAGCTCCATGTAACGGATATTGTCTTTGGCAGCGTCTTCCACGGCCTCCCGGGTGATGCGGTAGATGACTTCCGGTGACCGGTAGAACAAGCGCAAGGTTGAAAATTTCGCCAGGAAGTTCTGGTATGTGGAAGGTTCGCTTTTCTGCACCTGTACAAGGTTACTCAGCGCCCCAGTGCTGGTTGGAACGGTGATACCCTGTGCCCGGGCAATCTCCAGCATGGTCCTGAGGCGCAATGAGCCTTCAAGATGACGGTGTAATTCCACCTTCGGAAATGCGTAATAAAAATCTTTCAGGTTGTCCACTGGACTAATGCCTGTGTCTCTTGCGCTTCTTGCTGAAATTTTGGGCTTGATCGGCTTGCGCAGGACTAGCGGAGGCTTCCACGAGTTTGCCTGCTTCGGCCGGCTCCGGGCGGCGCGCTGAACTTGCATCCGTTTCGGCTTGTGCAGTGGCTGCACGCGGTTGATACAGAAAGATTCGCCCAATGACGGCCGCGCGGATATCGCTCAACAAGCTTTGGAACATCTCTGAAGCCTGGCTTTTATATTTTACCAGCGGATCTGCCTGGGCATAGGCCTCCAGTCCGACCGAGACGCGCAGAGCTTCCACGCGCGTCAGGTAATCCACCCAAAGTTCCGTAATGGCTCCAAGCAGCACCTGGCGGTAAATCTGCGTCTGAATGCTGTGGCCCAATTCCTCAGCCGGGATTGCCGGGGCGGTTTCTCCCAGCCGGACGCGTTCGCTTTCACCCCAGGCACTCCGCTGAGCCTGCTGGGCCTTTTGCAGGTGGTCCAGTACCTCCTCTTCCAGGGACTGGTTGTCGGAATTGCGCAGCATTTCCCCAGCCAGGTAGACATAATGCAAGCGGGTAAAAACCTGGCGCACCTGTCTATGAGTCCTGGCATCAAAGGAAGTGCTGGTGCCCTGACTCATCAACCCGAGCAGGCGCAGTTTGGTCTGATCGTCCTGATCGGTAATGCGCTCCATGCCGGAATCAAGATCGTGTAAGATCTGTCCATCCGTGCCAAGCAGTTTTTCCTGGCGCACAGCCAGCGCCTGGCGGACGCGCTCCTGCACCTGGCTTTCCACGTCGCTCCAGTCCAGCTCCTGCAGCTCCAGCGGGTTCAAACCGAGCGGCTCACCCAGGCGGAACTCGATCGTATTGGCCAGGCGCGTAATGGTCGTAAAAGTGACATATGCCTCCACCTGGGCGCGCAGGTCGCCGGCCAGCTCTTTCGGCTCGTTGACCAGTTGGGTCAACTGGGTCGAGTCCAGCTTGAAAGGAACACGTACCAGCCCGGAAAGTTCTTCCAAAATAACGTTCGGTCGGCGGGTTTCGTTTTCGGCATTATCGGCCAGTCCATCCAGGGCAGTGTCGAGAGAATCGGTCCGGTCGTCGATCTGAGTATTTAGATCCAGGCCGGCATGCTCGATCTGGTCGAAGGTGGCGGTCAGGAAATGCTCCTGGTCGGCCTGGATGGCACGCACGGCCAGATCGAGTAGGGCGGTACGCAGGTCCGACGTGGAAGCGTTGAGCGCATCCAAGAGGAGTTTATAAGTGAAAGGCGGAAAGATGCCCTGCGGAGAATTGAACGGCGGCTGGACCTGTTCCAGCCAGGCCAGTAACCGCCAATACTCCTCCGTCTCATGGCCTTCCTTGACCCGCCGGGTGACTTCCTGCGCCAGCAGTTCGTTTACATCTTCGACCAGGTCTTCTTTTTCAAAGATGCGGTCACGCTGTGAATAAATGCGTTGGCGTTGTGCATTGAGAACGTCGTCATATTCCAGGGTGTGTTTGCGGATATCAAAGTTGGCGCCTTCCACCCTGTGCTGCGATTGTTCGATCATGTTGCTGACCAGGCGTGCCTGGAGCGGGTAATCGTCATCGATGCTGAAGCGTTCCATTACGCCCTTGACCTGGTCGCCGCCGAACATGCGCATCAAGTCATCTTCGAGGGACAGATAGAATCGTGAAGAACCCGGGTCGCCCTGGCGGGCGGCGCGGCCGCGCAACTGGTTATCAATGCGGCGGGCTTCGTGGCGCTCGGAGCCGATGATGTGCAGGCCACCGAGTTCGCGCACGCGTTCCATCTCATCAAAAAAGTTCAGGAAATATTTTGCTTCGGTCTCGTAGATACCGTAGAGCGACGGGTCCACTTTTTGCAAGGCCTCACGCCGCTCCTGCAGGGGCATATCATATGGGTCCTGGATACCGGCTTTACGCAGAACGCGGTTGACGCCGCTCAGGATTTCCTCAGCCAGGTCGCCGCCCAACTTGATATCCACACCACGGCCGGCCATATTGGTGGCGATGGTGACCGCCCCAAACGCACCCGCTCCGGCGATGATCATGGATTCTTCAGTGTGTTTGCGGGCGTTCAATACCTGGTGCGGTACACCACCTTGCAATACCGACTTTAGCCGTTCTGTGTCAGCTTCATCCAAGTTCAGGATGGCGAGCAGGCGCTTCAGGTTGGAGGCGTCTTCCGGGTTGAGCGAAAGGCCCAGATCCTTGGCCATCGGGCGCAGATCCTCGGGGCGCAGCTGCTCGAGCGGCGCATTGAGCGGCTGGAGCTCCGGGATAAGCCGGCCATCTTCGAAGCGGTCGTTCTTTTCCATCCAGGCGCTGCGGATGAGCTGAATTTGCAGCAGTCGCCGGATGGGTTCGGCGCGCAAGCGGGTTGACAGGCGCTCTGAGCCTTCGACGGAAGTTGTTCCCACCAGCATCGGACGACCCTGGACGTGATAGGTGGTGATTTCACGAACGATGGAGCGCAGCTTGGCCTCTGCCGTCCGGTAAATTACATCCGGGTAATCCTTGCGGCGCCATAAATAAACCTGCTTCTGCGGGTCATCCGCCCGGGAAAAATAAGTGTAATCAAAGCCATCTTCGTCCTTGGCCTTCACCTCCACCAGGGCGGCATCCGATCCGAAGGCCTGGTATTCCAGGTTGGTCGGGACAGGCAGGACGGGCAATTTATAGATTTTATCGAACTCTTCAGCTTCGGTCAGGGCCGTACCGGTCATGCCGGCCAGCTTTTTGTACATGCGGAAATAGTTCTGCAGGGTGATGGTGGCGTATGTGACGTTCTCAGGCTCCACCTTCACGCCTTCCTTGGCCTCCACCGCCTGGTGCAAGCCATCCGACCAGCGCCGTCCGGGCATCAACCGTCCGGTGAACTCATCCACGATAATGACCTTGCCGCCCTGTACCAGGTAATCCTTATTGCGTTTGAACAGGTGCTGGGCGCGCAGGGCCTGTTCCAGAAAACCGAGCAGATGCGCCTGTTCGGGGGTCACATCTTCGGGGCGGTCGGGGTCACGCAGGGGTTGGCCGAGCAGCTGTTCGACATGCACGGTGCCGATTTCGGTCAGGGAAACGCTGTGATCTTTCTCGCTGACTTCGTAATCTTCCGCCTTCAGTTGGCGCACCAGCACAGCCATTTTGGCGTACCATTCCACGTCGCCGGAAGCCGGGCCGGAGATGATCAGCGGGGTGCGGGCTTCATCGATCAGAACGTTATCGACTTCATCCACGATGGCGTAATAATGGCCGCGCTGCACTTTTTCTTCCGCACGCATGACCATGTTATCGCGCAGGTAATCAAAACCGAACTCGCTGTTGGTACCGTATGTGATATCGGCCTGGTAGGCCTCCACACGATCCACCAGGCGCATGCCTTCCTGGTCTTCGCGCGGGGATTCACGGGTTGGATCAAACAGGAAAGCTTTCTTGCCGTTCTCGGTGGCGGCAGCCATCTGCAGGATGCCGACCGAAAGACCCAGGAAGTGGTAAATGGCGCCCATCCAGCGGGCGTCACGGCGGGCCAGGTAATCGTTAACCGTCACCAGATGGACTCCGCGTCCGGTCAATGCATTCAGGTAGAGCGGCAGCGTGGCAACCAGCGTCTTGCCTTCACCGGTGCGCATCTCGGCAATCTTGCCCTGGTGCAGGACAATCCCCCCGATCAACTGCACATCGTAGGGGCGCTGCCCGATGGTCCGCTTGGCGGCTTCGCGCACGACCGCGTAGGCTTCCGGCAGAAGTCCATCCAGCAACTCCTGCTCAACCTGGCGGCGTTCATCCTCATCCTCGATGCCTTCCAACTCGTGGGCCAGGTGTTTCCGGAATTCATCCGTCTTGAGGCGCAAGTCCTCATCACTGAGGGCTTCGAATTGCGCCTCCAGATCGTTTATTTGATCCACAATGTCAGTGGTTTTTTCTATTTCACGCTTATTGGGGTCGCCCCCGAAGACTTTAACAAATTTCTGGAGCATGGAAAGTACCTTTCGGGGGGATTATAGCATGTGCAGGAAGGGCTGGCTATTAGAGCGATATAAGAAAAAGGCGCTCCGCTGGTTTTCAGAGGGCCAAATCCCAGCGATATCAATCATTTCATCAAGTTCGTATTCAAAAAATCCAGGATGGTCTGGCTTATCTCTGCCTGCGATGGCACAGTCGGATCCCCGTTCAAACTCATCAGCCCATGCTCGCCGTTCTTGACGATCACCAGTTTGGATGAAACCCCCGCGGCCTTCAATTTGGCATCCAGCATCTGCGCCTGTTGCAGCGGGGCGAGGCCGTCCTTTTCTCCATGGATGATCAGGAAAGGCGGATCGTCGGGTGTGATGTAGCTGACCGGGCTGGCAGCGCTGAGGGTCGCAGTATTGGCACCCGGCAGTTCTCCCAAAGCGAAATAGATCGCCATACTGATGCTGTTCGGCATCGGTTGGGTAAAATCGGAGAAGACTGCTTCCGCCACCACCGCCTGGACGCGGCTGGATTGATCGAGGTATTCGCCCACATCCCAGCCGGCGCTCTGGTCGGAAGTGCCCAGCAGCGCCACCAGGTGCCCGCCCGCGCTGGCGCCCAGTGCCCCAATGCGCTGCGGGTCCAGGTTGTATTCCGCGGCATGCGCCCGCAGCGAACGCACGGCGCATTTCACATCCTGGATCATGGCGGGAAATTTGACGTTATAAGCCGCCAGCCGGTAATTGACCGAGACAACCAGGTAGCCTTTTTCATTCAGATATTTCCAGCCCGCTCCTTCAGCTTTATCGCCTTTATCCCACCCACCGCCGTGCACATATAAAAACACCGGCCAGGGTCCGCCTGAGGCCGGGAAATAGATATCCATATTCTGCGGTTGGCCGTCCGGACTGCAGTACGGCACGTCCGTCAGCGTCTGGCCATACTTGCTGAAGGATTTGGCCGAACACCCTGGAATCAACACAGCCAGCAAAACCAGGATGATAAACAAAGGTTTTTTTGGTTTCATCAAGTTCTTTTTTTTGTTTTATGTTTTCAGCTTTCAGCTTAAGGCTTTCAGCTTTTTTTCGTTATCCTTTCCGCACCGGGTTGCTCAGTTTCCCAAGACCTTCGATCTCGACCGAGACCTCGTCTCCATCCGTGAGCGGACCGACCCCCGCCGGCGTGCCGGTATAGATCAGGTCACCGGGTTCGAGCGTCATTACGGAAGTGATGAATGCGATCAGCATGCTTACATTAAAAATCATATCGCGCGTGGAAGCCATCTGGCGCGGCTGGCCATTGACCCGGCAGGTGATGATCGC
>JADGQB010000002.1 GCA_017882145.1 Anaerolineales bacterium | reverse complement strand
TGAGAGCCGCGCGGTGAACGTAAAACCTATCCAATTAAAGCCCGGCAATTTTCTCAAAACCCTTGTCAGAAAAGAACAATAGTTCTATAATCAGAGGGTTCTTTACCAGCCTTGCGAAGATGAATCTATCAAGGTTAGCGAATGAACAATGCGCTCAGATGTGATAGAATCGCTGCCCTCATCCGACTAATAAACTTCCCGGATACCCTATGGACTTCAAACTAAACGCCCCCTTCCAACCCACCGGCGACCAGCCGGAAGCCGTTCGACAGCTTGTCGAAGGCGTCCAGCGCGGACTCAAACA
Organism: Anaerolineales bacterium; assembly: GCA_017882145.1. Taxonomy (GTDB): domain Bacteria; phylum Chloroflexota; class Anaerolineae; order Anaerolineales; family Villigracilaceae; genus UBA877. The sequence goes on along the minus strand of JADGQB010000002.1, from coordinate 55,499 downwards.
CCAGGTCCTGTTGGGCGCGACCGCCACCGGCAAGACCTTCACGGTCGCCTCGATCATCCAGGAGCTGCAGAAACCGGCCTTGATCATGGCGCATAACAAAACCCTGGCTGCCCAGCTTTACGCCGAGTTCCGCGAGTTCTTCCCGGAGAACGCCGTCTCGTATTTCGTCTCCTACTACGATTACTACCAGCCCGAGGCCTACGTGCCGCGCCATGACCTGTACATCGAGAAGGAGACCGATATCAACGAGGAGATCGAACGCCTGCGGCTGGCGGCCACCACCGCACTGATGAGCCGCCGGGATGTGATCATCGTGGCTTCGGTCTCGTGCATCTACGGGTTGGGCAACCCCGAAGAATATGGCAAAGGCGTGGTGAGTCTGCGGCTTGGCGAGATCTCACGCCGCAACGCGCTCATCCGCCAGCTGGTGGATGGCCAATACCAGCGCAACGACATGGAGCTCAAGCCGGGTACCTTCCGGGTACGCGGCGACACGCTGGAGATCATCCCGGCCTACGAAAACAAACGCGGCTACCGCATCACCTTCTTTGGAGATGAAGTCGAACGGATCACCGAAGTCAACCCGCTCACCGGCGAGATTTTCTCCGAGCCCGAGCAGGTGGATATCTACCCCGCCAAGCATTACCTGGCCGGCGAAGACCGGCTCAAAGTGTCGATCGCCAATATCGAAAAAGAGCTGGCCGAGCGCGTGGCCTATTACAAGACCAACGAGAAACTGCTCGAAGCCCAGCGCATCGAACAACGCACACTCTACGACCTGGAGATGCTGCGCGAAGTCGGCACTTGCGCCGGCATCGAGAACTATTCGCGCCAGCTCGACCAGCGCGCCCCGGGTACCCATCCATGGACGTTAATGGATTTCCTGCCCAGCGATTACCTGCTGGTGATCGATGAAAGCCACATGACCATCCCGCAGGTGCGCGGCATGTACAACGGCGACCGCTCCCGCAAGGAGACTTTGGTGGAATACGGCTTCCGCCTGCCGTCTGCCATGGATAACCGCCCGCTCAAATTCGATGAGTTCGAAAAAGTGATGGGCTCCACCATCTATACCACCGCCACCCCCGGCCCCTACGAACTGGCGCATGCCGACCAGGTGGTCGAACAGATCATCCGCCCGACCGGCCTGGTGGACCCGGAAGTGGAAGTCCGTCCGACCAAGGGCCAGGTGGACGACCTGGTGAAGGAAATCTATGCCCGGGTTGAGAACGGAGAGCGTGTGCTGGTCACCACCCTGACGAAGCGCATGTCCGAAGATCTGGCCGAATATATCGAGGAACTTGGTATCAAGGTGCACTACCTGCACTCGGAAGTGGAAACGCTCGAGCGCATCGGCATCCTGCGCGACCTGCGCCTGGGCGTGTTCGATGTGATCGTCGGAATCAACCTGCTGCGCGAGGGTCTCGACCTGCCGGAAGTCTCCCTGGTGGCGATCCTGGATGCCGACAAGGAAGGTTTCCTGCGTTCCGACACTGCCCTGATCCAGACCATCGGCCGGGCTGCGCGTCACATCAACGGGCGCGTGATCATGTATGCCGACCGTATCACCGACTCGATGAAGCGCGCCATCGACGAGACCACCCGCCGGCGCGCCAAGCAGGTCAAGTACAACCAGGACCACAACATCACGCCGGTCAGCATCCACAAGGCCATCCGCGACCTGACCGACCAGCTGGCACCCAAGGCCGTGGCCGAGATGCGCGGTGAATACAAGGTGGCCGGCAAGCGCACCGAAGTCACTTCACGCAACGAGCTGCAAAAGGTGATCGTCGAGCTGGAAAAGCAGATGAAGGAAGCCGCCAAGAACCTGGAGTTCGAACGCGCGGCTGCCATCCGGGACGAAATGTATGAATTGAAAACCGTCATGGCGGACGACCGGAGTCTCAAACCCTGGGAACGTATCAAGCTGCTGGCAGGCGAGGAGTGAGGATTACCCACAAAAAAAGGCGACCATAAAGGTCGCCCCTACAGATGATCAACCAAAACTCGGAGGTTGTAAAGACCCCCGAGTTTTTATTCAATCTTCCAATATCAATCCGCCGTGGTAGACCAATTCATAGGCCAGTTCGCCTTCGCGGCTAATAAACTCCCGGCCGCGAAAAGAAGTCGCATCCCCTTCATTGGTATCCACATACTTGAATTCCCTGTGCTGGTATTCGAACCCGCCCAGGAAGCGGCTTTCGGTGTACAGTTCTGACAGGCTGGCCTTGATCACTTCCCCGGCCTGGGCGGGCGTGATCAGGTCTGCGCGCAGGATGCGGCCGTAATAATTCATGGCCCACAAGGGTGTTTCATGAAAGTAAACAACTTCCTCGCCGATGAAATCCCGGCCGCCGAAGTAACTATCCAGGTAAGACCAATCGCCGTCCGCGAACTCCAGGTCGTGCGAACCCGGCCGGCAAGCGGCGCCTCTTGCACCGCCGCCTACATAGGTGGCGGCTTTGGCTTTCACGATAAAATTGTTGAGTTTTTTCAGAGTCTCATAATCCATGCCTACTCACTCCTGCTATCCGGTTCCAAACTGGCGGTCGCCCGCATCGCCCAGCCCCGGCACGATATAGGCGCGCTCGTTCAAATGGTCATCGATGGCTGCCAGGTAGATGGGAACATCCGGATGGGCTTTTTGCATCACGGCGATTCCTTCCGGTGCGCCGATCAGGCCGACAAACTTGATCTTCCTGACGCCCCAGCGCTTAACGATGTCAGTAGTGGCAACTGCGGAACCCCCGGTCGCCAGCATCGGATCCAGGATGATACAGACCGAGACGGTTGGCTCGATGGGCAGCTTATTGTAATATTGCACCGGCTGGAGAGTCTTCTCGTCCCGGTACAGCCCAATGTGCCAGACCTCGGCGGATGGCATCAGTTCCCAGAACCCTTCCACCATCCCCAGTCCGGCGCGCAGGATCGGGACCAGCCCGATCTTCTCCTTCAATTCCAAACCGTTGGTCATTGCCAGAGGTGTCTCGATCTGGCGGGGCATGGTCAGGAGATCGGCGGTGGCCTCGTACGCCAGCAAAGCGGCGATCTCGCGCACCAGTTCGCGAAACTTCTTCGGTTCGGTGCGCCTATCACGCAAGCGGGATAATTTATGGGCTACGAGCGGGTGTTGGGATGCATAAACGTTGGCCATAATTCCTCCGGGATTATTTATTATAGCTGACCTGGAGGTTTTATGGGTTGACGATTTGGCCTTTAATAGAGTATTCTATTAGGTATTCGGGAGGTGAAACGGATGACCTATACAATTCTCGTTGTTGATGACAATGAAATGAACCTATCGTTAATGTCCAAGATCCTTGAACTTGAAGGCTATCAAGTACGGCTTGCCTACACCGGGATCGAGGCAATCCAATCGGTTATTCAAAAAATGCCCGACATGGCCATCCTGGACGTGATGATGCCGGATATTAACGGCCTTGAACTATGCCGGAGATTACGCCAGCCCCCTCTGAATGTCACTGTACCCATTGTCCTGCTTTCGGCGATGAACGCTGAGACGGAGAGGGAACGGGTGGTGGAAGCCGGGGCAAATGACCTCTGGGCCAAGCCATTCGATCTGGAAGTGTTTCGCCGGCGGGTTGGCGAACTGCTCAAACCAACCCATCCGTCCGGAAATCTGCAAAGCAAATGATCACGTTGGAGATCATGTTCGTTGTCAGCGGGGTGGTGCTGGCAGCGATTTGTGTACCCCTGATCCTGGGACGGATACCACCAAATGGATTGTACGGCTTCAGGGTCCGGAAGACGATGGAACACCCTGAGATCTGGTACCCGGTGAATAAATACGGAGGGCAAAGACTGCTAATATCCAGCCTGCTGCTCATCCTGGAGGCAATCGGGTTTTCTTTCATCCCGGACCTGCGCATCGATACTTACTCTTATGCAGTCCTGGTAGTCTGGATGGTTGGATCTACCATCGCGATCGTGTCAGCGTTTCGGTATATGAATTCCCTCTAAAGCTAAATATAAAAAAACAATCAGGGAGACCACCGGTCGCCCTATTGTTTATATCTGGAAGAGTACGCTGACTATTTCGTGGCCGCGCACCGGCAGGCTCACAGCACCGGCATTGTCGACCTTGAGGGGAAACAGTTTTTCTTCAGCCAGATTGACCTGTTCAGCCTGTTTGAACGTCTTCCATGGTTTGAGCGTAACGTTGATCGACTCGCCGGTGATATTGTAGCCGCGCACCAGCCAGCCGCGGCCATCCTCGCTGGCCTTGACCGCTGTGACTACAAAAGCTTCGGGGCTGGACTCCATGAAGGAGCTGATGGCGGGCAGGCTTCCATGGTGGATTCCGGTACCAACCGCCCGCAGGGGTGTCTCGAATGCGTACGCCTGCCGGAAGGCAGTCTGCCAGTTACCGGTATGGGGGATGATGGAATACTCGAAGTTCCATTTACCCTGCATCTGTGCGCCGGGCGTTTCCAGGAATGGCCCGGCGTGACCCTTGCGCGCAGGAAAATCGTCCCTTGAGAGCCAACCGACGCAGCGCAGGAGTGTTAATGCAATTTCTGCATTTGCCTGTGAATTCTTAAGTACTTCCACTTCCGGCAGCCCCCGGTTGGCCAGCATCAGCCCGGACTTGCCATCCGATACATCCGTGAAGGCGCGCTGCGGTACCTCAGGCCTGGGCTGCTCGATCCAGGTTTTATCAAAGGCAGGCAATCCCAGCTTGCGTTCGACCACTTCGAAATGGCCATCGTGGCTGCCGGCAGAAGTGCTAAAGGGTGCCGGGAAATGAACCCGAAGGCGATGATCCCGGGCAGTATTTTCCAGGGTTGTGCGTATATCCACACGCGGCACAGCCTTCGTAAGAGTGACGGTTGTCATGAACGAGATCCTAACCTGCTGTTCCGAGCGGGACTCCCGGCTGGCAGCCAGCGAAACAGGCGTCTTGAGTTCCAATTCGATTTCCAGAGACTGTTGGACCGGGCCACGGGCCAGGGTCACATGTTTCATAAGTGGCGAAGTGAACCGGTCTGAAGCGGGTGGGCAGTAGTTATATTCATCGCCGCAATCGCCACCATCCATGAAGCGGTTCAAGCCCGGATAGCGCTGGCCGTCGCGCTTATCCAACAGCGTCAACGTACCGTCCTTTTTGACCTCAACGCTGAAGAATTCATTTTCGATCCGATAGGGCGGCCGGCTGGCGCGCTTGCGGGTGGCCAATTTTTCGAGGATCGGCAGTTTTGCCAGGGGCATAAGGATTCTGACCAACAAGCCTCCAACCCGGATGGGTGTTTTTTCCTGGTTGGGACGCGGGCGCACCCACAGCGTGCGGTAACCGAGTCCGGGAACTGGCGGGGTTGCGAGAACGATTTGTGTGATGGGGGTGGAGCGGGCGTGAACGTGGTACTCTGTGACACTTGGATCGGTCAGGATTTCCTCGATTTGCTTGCGCCCGGCTTTCCAGGCTCCCAGGTTGGGTTCGCCTTCGTCAGACATGACGGCTTCGATATAGACTTGCGAGTCTTCACGCCTGATCCTGACATCCTGGATCGACATGCCAGCGACGCGCCCATCGTTAATGGAGCTGAATGCGGACTGCAAGCCCCTGGCATCCAAAGCCATGCTGATCAACTCCCGACTGCCGAGACCATGCGCCTGGTAGGGCAAGCTGGCGCCGTTTTCATCCAACAGATCGAAATCATCCACCCCCAGCGGCATTTCGATGGTGGCAGTGACAATATCACTGCGCAAGCTGGAAGAAGGATTGAAGACCACGATGGCCGATTGGCCGTTGACAGAATCCGTACTGATATTGGCCGCCATTGTTTCCAGACTTTGGTGGGTAAGCTCTTCGCCAATCTGGTCAACCTGGTCAAAACGTACTTTCATTTCATCGTGGACCTGATCGATGGAACAGCCGCAGATGGAATCATGCGGGTGGTTTTCCATCAGCAAGCGCCAGGCCTGGGCGAGGATTGCGGATTTATGGTTAAGGAGAGAGGATTGGGCCGGGGTGGCAAGCTCCTGCCAGGTGGTGAAGGGTTCTGCCCATTTGGTGAGCAGGGTTTCGCTGGCATGGTTGCGCTGTTTGATCCATATACGGGTGGAAAGTACGCCTGGCAGCAGGTGACTGCGCTTACAGGCGCGCAATTCACCCAAGACGACTGGGAGAGCCAGTTTTTGTTTCTTGATATCCGCCTGGACTGCCGCGACGTACTTTGGCAGGGTTGAATGAACTACATGCGTATCACCCAGCACTGTATCGGCATAGGCGATCGCTTTGGAAGTCTCCGGCGGAGGTTCCATGTGGTCAGTGCCAAACATGATCAGAGCATCTGATACGCCCGAGTGAGCTAAAAGGGAATCTCCGGCGGCTTTAAGCGTGCTGGCAAAAGCAGCAGGGTTATTGGCCGGCAGCGCGGCACCGTTGGAATAACCGTCACGCAGGTAGGCCATCAATACCCGGCTGCCATCAGGAGCCTGCCACCAGAATTCGGCCGGCTCTTCATCCAACCCGCGCCACAGGCAGACCGTTTCAATACCGAAACCGCGCAGGATCTGGGGAACCTGTCCGGGATGTCCGAACGGATCGGGGATGTAGCCGACCATCATTTTCGGACCAAATTTACGGGCGGTCTGATCGCCCTTCAACAAGTTGCGGATGTGCGATTCGGGTCCTACCAGGTACATATCCGGCAGAATGTGCCAGGGACCGATCAGGATGCGACCTTGCTGAATGTGGTTTCGCAGGATGGCTTCCTGCTCGGGACGGATGGCCAGGTAATCATCCAGCACGATGGTCTGGCCGTCGAGCATGAAATATTTGAACTGGGGGTCGCTATCCAGCAGCTCCAGCAATCCATCGATAAGATGAACGAGCTTCAAACGGAAAGATTGAAACGAGCGATACCACTCGCGGTCCCAATGGGTGTGAGAGACGAGGTGCAATGTGGGCATGATTACTCCGAGATAAGTTGGGTGAGGATTTCTTCCCAGTGGGGGAAGAGCAACAGATGAGCCTCGTTTTCGCAAATTGTGAGCCGGGCATTGGATATTTGACCCGCCATAAAACGCGCCATGCTTATGGATGTCAAATTGTCAGCCGAGCCGTGCCATAGATACACCGGAACCTTGATTTTGTCCAGACTAAAACCCCATGGAGATGTCAACAAGCGCGCATCCCAGGCAAACCCGCGCAGGCCCGGGCGGAACGCTTCCACTTCGGACTTGAGACAGGCTTCCCGCACTTCCGGCCGGTTGATCTGCTGCTCGTCGGCGGTCGGGCGGTGACCAGTTTCCCGCTGCAGCGATGCGGCGGGATCGTCCCGCTTGCGATGATAGATTAACCAAATAAGAAGTCGCCAGAGCGGCCAGGGCAGATAGCGCCCGTAGGTGAAACCGGCCTTATTAATTGCAGACATGCCCAGGGTTGCTTCAGGCGCTTCCACCGGTCCGGCACTGGATATGAACGCGGCGGCCGTGACACGCTCGGGCAAGGCATAAGCGCAAGCTGCCACATACGGCCCGCCACCGGAGTGGCCGGCAACTGCAAATTCCAGGATGCCGAGATGGTCTGCGAGCTGGCGGATATCCTCAGGAAAGTCCAGGATGCACCGACCCGGTTGGAAGGAAGATAGCCCGTAACCAGGACGGTCGACTGTGATCAGCTGCACCCCCAGCCTGGTTGTAATCTCATCCGTAGGGCGAAAGAAACGCGACCCGGGCGTGCCGTGGAAGAAGAAGACTGGCTTACCGCCAGGATCCCCATATAAGGCATATCCAATGCGATGACCAGCATGGCTGAAAAAAAATTCCTTTGAATTTTTCATTAAAAAAACATGAAAGGAAGCCGGAGGTTAATAGGAAATCCCTTCTACTCCTACCTGTTCAAGTTCCAAAGTTCAAAGTCATCAAGGGAAACTGTAGCTGTCCCGATTGCTATCGTAGTACCAATCGCAATCTCATTCCCAGAATGAAAAACGCCTTCCTGATAGAGCATGGGTACCCCATTTAAGTAGGCGGCAGCCTGATTGCCCTGAACGATAATAGTCACTATAGTGGGTTGTTCCAGGTCGGGCATCGAAGTCTTGCACTCATTGATGATTGTATTTCTGGTCGCCGAACCAACCTCGCCAAAACCACACCAGCCATCGGCGCCAAAAGTGAAATCGTTAGCGGTAGCTCCGGTCGGATCTCCTCTAAAAGTGAAACCAAATGAAAGTGATTTTGAGGTGGCTTTTGTCATAGTGAATTTGAACTTGCCAACAAAATCACTCCCTTGTGCTGTAATACCTGCGCCTTGCCACTGATTCGTAGCAGCAATAACCAGTTGCCCATTTTCGATGGAGGCTCCTGCGAAATAGTTCCAATTGCCGGAAGACCAATCCGGGTTTGAAAAATCATCATGGAAATCCGGGGAACGATTAGCAATTTGTGAGAGGATTGGCTCAGCAAATTCTTGTACCCAACTATATGAGGTTATCGCTGCCAAAGTTGCAGTGAATGATTGAGCCGTTGCGAAGGAGTCGATCGTGGAGGTTGGAATGGGTGTCATTGTCGCGGTTTGCCGGCTAAAAATGGGAAAATCGCCTTTACCAGCCAACCCGAAATACACGATCGTTACAAGGATAATAAAAAGAGTAGGTACTAAGATCCAGATAGTAACGTTATTTTTGTGTGTCCTGAGTGGTTTGGAAGGTGGCAGTGAAGCAGGAGTTGTACTCAGCACTGGGGAAACCGGCAGCACTGGTTCAATATCCTCGACCGGCTTGGATAGGTTGGTTTCATCCTTTGGAGAAGAGGACTGCTCAAGGAGATTACGAACCGCATCTTTCAAACTGTGCAATTGTTTCGATAAGACCGCATTGGAAGCATCCAGCCAATGCCGGTTGGAAAGGTAGTATTCCATCGCCTTGGAAAGGATGGTGTTGTCGATACGGAAGGTCAAGATGGACAGATCCTTGCTGACAGCCCGTTCCACCTCCCGCCTTACCTGTGGGGAGGAATTTGATTCTTCTGAGAGAATAATCAGGAATAATTGACAGTTATTTAACGCCTCAATAATCGCATCCGCGTATTCTTCGCCGGGCAAGATGTCACGAGGCGCAATCCAACAGCAGATGTCTTCGGCTTCAAGTGTCTTGCAAACTGCGTTGGCTATCTCCGCATCCCTGGATGCATAGCTGATGAAAACTTTGGGTTTCATATATTACCCTCTCGCTTAAACTGATTTTTTTTGTAACCCAATAAATATTATAGAAAGTATTCCCTGGTCATTTACCTATAACGATTTATCGTCTACCGATGGCAAATTTTCCGATCTCAAATACACCCACGAAGGCAAATTCTATGGAAAAATCCTTGATAAGTTCGGCCATAATGTTCCAATATTTCTTTTTAACGGCAGGGAGCAATTTATTGACATCATTCAGGCCGAAAAACATCTTCGTTTCGGTGACCGGAGCTCCAGCGATATAGGGATTGATGATTTCACCCATGAAATCCTCGTGAGGTACTTCTGTTGCAATCTGCCCAGCCTACCCCTACTGCTTCTTGCGTAAATAACTGAATTTTCCTTGATCAATGCATTCGAAAATAACAAGATTTTGGTTCGGTTATTTGCGCAGTACTCTGTAATTATAGGTTGTTCCAGCAGTGTTGACAACCATTAATAGAATAACCTCCAAGGTTCACGGCAGAGGCAAGCGGGTTATTGGGTCTATAACTTTACCCTTTCATCCGTCAATGCTTTCGCTTCCAACATCGCGTCTGGACGGTTGGTGATGGGGAAGCGGTTATTCAGCGGACTGAGGCGCGCGCCCAAGGCGGTGGGTTCGTAGACGCCCCAGCGGGTGAGACCACGTAAGGTACCCGTGATGGAGACAGCACTTTTTAATTCTTCGAGTGTGTCGGCATCCCAGCCGCCAAAGAGGCCATAGAAGAACATGTACAATGGGAAGCTCGGCAAAATCCCGATCAAGAAAATGAGCACGCTAGTAATCTGATCGCCTTTCCAAATAAAACCGCAGATGAGCCATAACACTCCGTAGTGGGCCGCTCCGGCCAGCAAGGGCGCGACCAGGGATTGCCAGATATAAAAACGCTGCGGGAAGCAGACTTTATGGTTGATGATGTAGGCAGCAACTCCTTTGCAGAACAACCCGACGAAGTAGGCGATGATCAGCCCGGTCACCTGGAAACGCGCCAGCAATATCCAGGCCAGCACCACGCGGATGAGCTGTTCGGAAAATACCAGCAATGATTTAAGATAAGGTTTATTGGCTCCCAGTTGAACGTTATCGCCCACCCAGGATGGGAATTGCACGGCACCCCAGATGGTCAACGGAATAACGTAGATGGCGGCGCGCTGGAATTCCACCCCGGTGGACCCGATAATAAAGCGTGGCGCGACTGCCAGTAGCACTGCTCCAATAAAGGCGCTCGTGAGTCCATTGTATTTATAAGCCATTACGGTGTAATACTGGCTCAAGATGCGTTTTCCATGCGAAATGGCTTCAGAGATGGCCGGCATAACCCCATCGTTAAGGGTCTGAGTAACGTTGAAGGCAAAGATGAAGTTTTGTGCCAGTCCCCAATTCCCCCAGATTTCGGCATAGTTGATCAGCCGTGCCTGGGTGATCGCAATTTCGGCGGCTTGCCCAAACGACCAGGCGGCGGAACCAAGCATTTCGAATACACCAAATTTGAAGCTGGTTTTCACCACCTCCCAGTCGAAATGGGCCAGGAAAAGGATGCGGGCGTTGTATCCCACCCGCTTGTATAACCACAGCCCAAGCAGAAAGGTCGCCAACTCGGCAGCGTAAGCTGCCAGGCCCAAGCCGAGAAGTCCACCCATGGCGCCCCCGAAGACAGGGTGGGACCTGCCCCAGGCAAACATGATGGTTACAAAAATGGGTTGAACAAGCATCGGCAGGACCACATTCAATCCGACCTCGAGCACACGACTGTAATCGAGACGCTGGAAACCTGTCAAAGCATGTTTCATCACCTGGTAGAAGCCGGGGATCTGGATGAAAGAGTGGATGATGATGCTCCAGGCATACAAGGCGTAGGCTGAACGCGGCGCCAGGGTGCTTGCCAACCCGATCACCAGGGCAACCTGAACTGCTCCCGAAAGGGCCTGCCACCAGACAAATACCTGTCCATATTGGATGCCTTTCTTCGGATCCTTGACCCGGTGCTCTGACAGATATTTGATGAACGCGATGCTGGTACCCATATCGAAGAAGGTCCAGGCCAGGTTGAAGAACTGAGTGACCCGCCCCCAGATCCCCAGCGCCTGGGCAGAAGGCAGGATGTATGTAGGCAGGATCAAATTTTGATAAACAATAAGGGGGATGAACAGGATCAATCCGATACTCAAAGCCACCAGGAATCCGCTTAACGGACGGTGAAAGCCGACGATTTCCCACTCGGTTGATTCTTCATGGACCTGGAACATGGTCCGGTTCGAGACGATCTTATCCAACTCCTCAGGATGCCGCAGGCTGTAACGCCGCACGAAGAAGAAAGCTGCGAAAGTTGTCACCAACACCAGCCCCATAACCCCCAAGAGGAAATTACGTTCAGGAGTATGTGGGACAGGGGAAGCGGGGTAGTCGGCAAACGAGAGCGGATTCTGCCCGGCGGCGCGCACAGCCAGGTGGTAGATCAGGTAGTTGAAGTAGGCCCATTCCTGGATCTGCGGATTTAAACCATTGGTAAGAAAGGCATTGAAAATAAAGGCCTTCCCGCCACGCGCCGACCAAAGCACCCATTCCCCATCTTCGTAGGCTGTCACCAATGGCTGAACCGATGACATGGGCGTAACAATATTTGAGCGTTCCCGTACCTGGGGGGCGCCGTTCCAGATGATCTGCTTGACGAGCGGATCGTTCAACGGCAGGTTTGTCAAGCTGACGGCAGCATTGCGGGGCTCCAGTGTGAGAGGTACGCCGATAGCGGTCTGGACAGTCTGAGCCGTCAGATCAGGCCCAAGAATGAGCAGCAGGCCGGCACCGGCATTCAGCCTGGCAGCGACCGCAGCCGGGTCAGGAATGCTCCCATTTAACACAAAGACATCCGCCTGGGTCGGGTCGGTGACGAATGCGAATGTCCCCTTTGGAGCCAGGGTTAAAGCCGTATGAACACTGTTGGTTTCCGGGCCGGAATAAAATATGCGGATGGTACTGGTGGCCTGTACGGGTGTTACAAAACCGAACAACATGACTAGAACGAAAAGGACGGCAATGCTTCGGCGCATGGGAGTCTCCATTATTCGTGGATGATAGCGGTTTCAGGCCTTCGACCGAGCAGGAAACCTGCAATGATCGTCAATATCGTTCCGGAGAGAATGAGATAGACCGAGATAGTGCGTGGAGGGTTCAAGGCAAAGATGAAGAAGTAGACAATAATCGGGGAGATCTGGATGGGTACCTGAGCTACCGGGATGATGTTGCTGGCCTGGGCGTATTTGAAGGCGATCTGATTCTGCCAGGTGATCACGCTGGCAGTGAAGGTCAGGATGATTGCAGCCAGGATGAAGATGAAGGTCTGGATAGTCGTGCCACGTCCGGCCAATACAAGCACAAACAAGGCCAGCAACGGGTTAATCCAGAAATCGGACAGACAGGCCAGGAAGCCGTTGCCCAGGGCGATAAGAAGGCCTTTCCGGTTTTTTATCCGGAAAGACAGGCTGCGACTGACCAGGCAGCAGAAGAATAAACCGGCGGTAAACAGAGCGATCCGGATCTGGGCGGAATGGTCAGCCAGAGTGGTCCTGACCTGGGTGGCATTTATGCTTAGCTCACTTAAACCAAGACAAAGGATGCCGAGGATCATCAGAACGATCCCGGTGATCTCAGCCCGGTTTAATTCCTCGTGATTGAGCCTGACCGAACCGATGGAAAGCAGGATCAGACCGGAGGCCATCAGCCCGGGACTCAAAGCCGGACCGATCAAGCTCTGCGCAGCCATATACCCGGCCGTCCCCCCGCCCAGTCCGACCACGAACCCGACCATCCATAATGGACTGCGCAGCAGGCGGCGCATGAACCCCTGGCTGGGATTGTCATAACGGATATCGTTGACCACCTTCTTCTGCAGCAGTTGGCCGCCTTGATTCAAGAGGCCACCAATAATTCCGCAGGCAACGCCAACCAGGTAGTGTGGCGTCATTTAATATTCGAAACCGTTGTCTTGGATTACTTTGGCAAACCAAAGACCGCTGTCTTTAATAGTGCGGTCGAGGGTCTTGTAGTCAATGTAGATCAAACCGAAACGCGGTCCATAGCCGAGAGCCCATTCGAAGTTGTCCATCAGCGACCAATGGAAGTAACCCTTCACCGGAACGCCCGCTTCCATGGCGCGATGAACCTGGACGAGGTGGTTGCAGATATAGCGGATACGGCGTTCGTCCCGGATGCGACCATCGTAATCAACCCCATCAGGAACGGGGATGCCGTTCTCAGTGATCATAATTTCCGGCACCTTCACACCCGAGTCATCCACCTTTTCCCCCACAGAACGGGGGCTGGCGGGCATAAGTCCCGCATGAAGAGGAGAAAAATAATCTTTCCAAACGCGTGTCAAAACCTCGTAAATGCCTTCGGGGTAGATTTCCCACATGCCGGAATATTCATTCCCTTCCGGTTGAACCTGTACGGCAGCCACCACCGGGAATTTACGATCGTATTTCACGACCGTACGGGTGTAATAGTTGATCCCGAGGATATCCAATGTGTGCATTTTTTCCAGATCGCCAGGTTGGACAATGCTTTTGTTGAGTATTTTCCCGAGGGCGAAATCCTGCACTGGGGAAGTCCCTTTCAGGAATGGGTCGAGCTGCAGGCGGTTCAGGGCTGTATCCATCCGTTTGACAGCCTCGCGATCTCTTTTTGACTCGGAAGCGGGATGGACAGGATTCAAGTTTAACGTGATCCCTACCTTAAGGGGTTGTTTGGCCGAGGCGCGCATAGCTTCAGCCGCCAGGCCGTGGGAAAGGAAGATATGGTGCAGGGCTTTGAAACCGGCAAGCGGTTCGTTCAATCCCGGAGCATGCTCACCGGAAAAATGGCCAGCCATGGCAGCCACCCAGGGTTCGTTGTGTGTCATCCACACCTTGACGCGGTCGCTCAAGTGCCTGGTCAGGAGTTGGGCATAATCGGCAAAGGCGTAGGCGGTGTCGCGGCTGGTCCAGCCGCCCTTATCTTGCAGCGCCTGCGGCAGGTCCCAATGGAACAGACAAAGGTACGGTTCGATCTTTTGCTTGAGCAGCTCATCCACCAGCCGGTCGTAGAAATCCAACCCGGCCTGGTTGGCGGTGCCGGTGCCTTCGGGGAGGACGCGGGCCCATGCGGTTGAGAAGCGGTATGCGTCCAGGCCAAGTTCCTTCATCAAAGCCACGTCTTCCTTGTAGCGGTGATAATGGTCCACCGTTATATCCCCGGTCTCGCCATTAGCGATCTTGCCGGGTGTGTGAACAAAAGTATCCCAGATGGAAGGGCCTTTGCCGGCTTCGTTCCAGGCACCTTCCACCTGGTAAGCAGATGCCGCGCAACCCCAGATAAAATCTTTTGGAAAGGTTATCTTTTCCATCAACCACCTCTTAAATTGTCATTCGATGCTGATGAACGGGTTCCAGGCTACTTCCCAGGGATGACCATCCAGGTCAGCAAAATAGCCTGAGTAGCCACCCCAAAACATATCGGCGGCCGGTTTGAGCAACGAGGCTCCGGCAGCCAGAGCCTGGTCGATGACGCGGTGGACTTCTTCCTTGCTCTCGACGTTATGCGCAAGGGTTATCCCACCGAAAAGGCCACGTTCCGGCGGCAGTCCGGCTTCCTCGGCCAGAGCCTGGTAAGGATAAAGCGCCAGCCAGGTGCCCTTCAACTGAAAAAAGGCGATCCCTTCACCTTCTTTATAGCTGGTAGGCAACCCGAGACCCTCCCGGTAGAAGGCAACCGATCGATCCAGGTCGGAAACACCGAGCGTGATAATACTGATTCTTGGCTGCATGGCTCAAGGATACTGGAAAATAGCCGGACGCGCAAGCAACGTGCCCATTCGAGATACTTTTTCTTGGTGATACAATCTGAATGTTAATTTATGGAGGCACGATGAAGGTTTCACTATTACGCGCCCGTTACCGGCGTATCATCCTTTTTTTTGCGGGTGTTGCAATCAATTTCATTTTCTGGGAAGTCGTTTTACCACGTATTGGCTTGCGGGCTTTGTCACGGCGGACACTTTCCAACCGCTACCGGCGCGTTGCTGCGCAATTCCGCAGCCTGGCCATCCGCATGGGCGGGGTAATGATCAAAGTGGGACAGTTCCTGTCCGCGCGCCTGGATGTCCTGCCTGTTGAAATTACCGAGGAGCTGGCCGGTCTCCAAGATGAAGTGCCTCCCGAAAAATTTGAAGATATCCGCAAACAGGCGGAAGCAGACCTGGGGGCGCCGCTCAATGAAAAATATGAGACCTTCGAGGAAACTCCACTGGCGGCGGCTTCGCTCGGGCAAGTGCACCGTGCCCGTTTATGTGTGGATGATCCCCTCGGTAATTTTTGTGAGGTGGTGGTCAAGATCCAGCGACCGTTCATCGATCAGTTGATCGAAGTCGATCTGTCTGCCTTACGTCAGGTCGGCGGCTGGCTGCAAAGGTACCCGCCGATCGCCAAACGAGTGGATGTGCCGAGCCTGGTTAAAGAATTCTCCACGACCATCCGTGAAGAAGTGGACTACCTGGCCGAGGGGCGCAATGCCGAGATCTTCAGCGAAAACTTCAAGGATATAGCGCGCGTGCATGTTCCACGAGTAGTTTGGACGCATACGACACGCCGGGTCCTGACGCTGGAAGATGTGTTTGCCATCAAGATCACGGATTACGAAGGAATTACTGCAGCGGGGATTGACCGCGCGGAAGTGGCGCGGCAACTTCTTGACACTTATCTGAAGCAAATCTTCGAGGATGGATTCTTTCACGCTGACCCGCATCCCGGCAACCTGTTCATTACCCCCAGGGGCGGCCAAAGCGAGGATGGCTCACCGGCCTGGCGGCTCACATTTGTGGATTTTGGGATGGTTGGACGTGTCCCCGATAACCTGCGCACCGGCCTGCGCGAAATGTTGATCGCCATGGGTACGCAAGATGCTGCCCGCATGGTGCGCTCTTTTCAGACATTACATGTATTGCTGCCCAGCACGGATTTGAAGCAGCTCGAACAAATGAGTGCCTCGATGTTTGACATGTTCTGGGGAAAATCCATGGATGAATTGCGCCAGCTCAGCCCGGAAGAGATGTTCAGTTTTGCGGACCGCTTCCGTGACCTGATGTACAGCATGCCATTTCAGCTTCCACAGAACCTGCTAATGCTGGGACGGACGGTAGCCATCCTTTCGGGAATGTGCACGGGTCTCGACAAGGACTTCAACCTTTGGAACCAGCTTGCACCCTATGCGACCAAACTGGTCTCGCAGGAAGTCGGGTCAAACTGGCGCGTCTGGCTGGATGAAGCCGGTAATATCCTGAAAGAGTTAATTGCGATCCCGTCGAAAATGGGACGGGTGCTGAGCCAGATCGAGCGTGGCGACCTGACGGTCCAAGTGCCGGCAGTGAGCCGCCAGATGATATACCTGGAAAGGGCTGTGAACCGGTTGACAGGCGGCCTGGTTTTTATTGCTTTCTTGATTGGAAGCGTGATGCTCTACAATGCCGGAAAGGAATTATATGCCGGTATCCTAACAGGAGGGGCAGGTGTGACCCTGATCTGGTTGATCTTTTTCAGCCGCGGGACCCCGCGACGTTTCCACCCATGATTTAATAAATTAAGAAACCGCCCCGTTTCTGGCGGGGCGGTGTTTATTGCTAGGCTTTCTTTGTCCGTTCTTCCATCCGTTCCAGCGAGGCGTCGATCATGCTGCGCCAAGCCAGAAGCATCTCTTTGCGAGCTTTACGGCGGTGCTCCATGAACTCAGGCGGCAACATGCCCTCCATGCTCTTGCGGAACTCCTCACGCGCTGAGCGAAAGTGCTGGCGGGTTTCTTCCGGAATTTTACCTTCAAAGTGTTTACGGGTGTGTTCAGTCTGATCAGCCATATCATTTCTCCTTACTAGTAAATTGATTATAGCGCGGACTTGGCAGCAGAGCAATATCAAGGTAATTAGAGTAGAATTAACATATTGTATGAATGGCCTCCTATTAATTATTGCATAAAAGAAGGAAAATATCAGCTGGCAGGCAGGTTGTATCCCAAGAGAACGTAAAAAAGCGGAGTCGTAATGGATTATCAAGAATTCGCAAGCAAAACGCAGCAAGCCGACCAATTGATCAAAGCTGGTCGATGGAAGGAAGCCGAAGTATGCCTGTACAAGTTATTCCTGAGCGATATTTCCGATATTGATAAGAGCAACGCATGTGCCACGCTGGCAGTTGTTTATGATCGGATGGGAAATATAGAGGAAGCGTTGTCCTGGTTTGATAAAGGCATTGAGATTGAACAAATCTACAGCCACTATGAGGTTTCCGAGAAAAAATCGCAATTCCTGGCCCAACTCGGGCGCCGCAACGAAGCTGTTGCGATCTACGAATCACTCATCAAACAGCCGTATATAAGCGAAGCCGAAAAGGAACGGATGCGAAAAACCATGCAGGCCATTCTCGGTCAAGCTACGCGCTTGTGGAAATAAATATGATTTCCCGTGTCAGGAGAGTCTAAATGGAATATCGTGCGCTTGGATTGACCGGTTTGAATGTATCCCCATTGTGCCTGGGTACAATGCAATTTGGCTGGACAACCGACGAATCCACCGCACACAGAGTACTGTCTGCCGCATTCGAGGCGGGTATTAATTTCATTGATACTGCAGATATTTATTCCCGCTGGGCCAATGGCAATCCCGGCGGAGTGGCCGAACAAATCGTCGGGCGATGGATGAACCAGAGCGGAATCGGGCGCGACAAGGTGATCCTGGCAACGAAAGTGCGTGGAAATATGGGCGGCGGGCCGGAAAACGAAGGCCTCTCACGACAGCACATCCAAAAATCCGTGGAAGATTCCCTGCAGCGGTTGCAGACGGATTACCTGGACCTGTATCAGGCGCATTGGCCGGATACGAATACCCCGATCGAGGAAACCCTGCGGGCTTTCGACGAATTGGTCAAGCAAGGTAAAATCCGCCATTTTGGGGCCTCGAACTATGCGGCCTGGGAATTAATGCAGGCGCTTTGGAGCTCTGACCGGAGCAGCCTGGGCCGCTTTGACAGCCTGCAACCGCACTACAACCTGATCCACCGGGCGGAATTCGAACGCGAACTGGCTGCGGTGTGTAAAACCTATGATATCGGCGTAATCCCTTACAGCCCACTGGCGGGCGGCTTTCTGACCGGAAAATATCGCCGTAATCTTCTACCGAACAGTAAACGCGCGAATGGGGCAAAAAGATATTTTAACGAGCGCAACTGGACCCTGCTCGATCAGATGGATACCCTGGCAAAAAGCAAGGGGGTAAGTGTTTCCCAGGTAGCCCTGGCCTGGTTGCTGACAAACCCAATTATCACCAGTCCGATTATCGGGGCAAATTCACCTGAACAATTGAAGGATAACCTGGGGGCTCTAAATGTGCATCTGACCACTGAAGAAAAATCCGCCCTGGACCAGGCGACTGCCTGGCAGGAATAAGGAGACTGACATCAGTCTGGGCGGAGGGAAAGACGCCCAGGATTTTTTATGCGTCTTAAAGCCGACTTTACTTTGCTGTTCGTGACCATTCTATGGGGCAGCGCTTTCGCAGTTTTACGCCTGGCTGCCGGACATGGCAGCATATTTTTCTTGAACGGGCTGCGATTCCTGCTGGGGGCAATTCTGTTGTTGCCATTCGCAAAATTACGCGGCGCGTTTCATCGTAATAACCTGGTTTATGTTGGACTGGCAGGATCCGCTTTATTTATTGGGTCTGGCTTGCAGCAGGCGGGGTTGGCAACAACGACCGCCGGGAACGGCGGTTTCATTACCAGCCTGTATGTTGTTATTGTGCCGTTATTACTGTGGTTGGCCTGGAAGGAACGCCCATCCCCACTGACAGGGGCGGCTGTTCTGATGGCGATCACCGGCGGATACCTTCTCAGTACCGGGGGTAGCTTCAAGATTCGACCGGGAGACTTTCTGATATTGATCGGTTCCGTTTTTTGGGCGGTGCACGTGGTCGTGGTTAACAAGGTCCAGGGGAAAATGGATGCGCTTCCATTTGCTCTCGGACAATTTGCCGTATGCGGCTTACTCAGCCTTGGTACGGGCATACTCTTTGAACGCCCCTCCCAGGCAGATATGCTGGCGATCCTGCCTGCCATTCTGTACACGGGGGTGCTTTCGATTGCAGTTGGCTTCACACTCCAGGTGATTGCCCAGAAGCATACCCCTGCAAATGATGCGGCGCTCATTATGAGCATGGAATCAGTTTTTGCAGTCCTGTTTGGATGGGTGTTCCTGCATGAAACCCTACTTCCAGTTCAAAGTGTGGGCTGCATTTTGATCCTGGGAGCGGTGGGGCTTGTCCAAGTCAAGAATGGTAAAATGAAGACATCATGACAGCAAAAATCATCCTCAATCCATATTCAAATCGTTGGAATGCTGAAAAGCGCTGGCCCGAAGCCGAAGCCGCCCTCAAAGCTGCCGGAGTGGAATTCGAAATGGTCATCTCCGATCACCCACACCACGTTATCGAGCTGGCTGAGCAAGCTGCCCGCCAGGGATTTTCGCCCATCATCGCGGCCGGCGGAGACGGGACGATCGGTGAGACTGTCAACGGATTGGCACGCGCTGCCAAAGACGGTCAGGCACTGCTCGGCCCGTTTGGTATTCTGCCGCTTGGTTCTGCTAACGATCTGGTGGACAACCTGGGGTTACCAAAAGACCTGGTTACTGCTGCCCAGGTGATCGCGGCCGGGAAGACGCGCTGCATGGATGTTGGCTCGGTTAATGGTTTGTATTTTGCCAATAACTCTGCCATTGGCCTGGAACCTTACATTACTTTGATACAGCAGCGTATCACCTGGATAAAGGGTATGCTGCGCTATCTGGTAGCGGCGGTGCGCGGAATCATGGATAAGCCGCTCTGGTCGGCCGAGATCGAGTGGGAGGGTGGGCATTACAAGGGACCGATCATTCTGGCTACGGTTGGGAACGGACCCCGCACTGGCGGCGTGTTTTTCATGGCGCCGCATGCTGATCTTTTCGATGGAAAATTAACTTTTGTCTATGGTGTCCGGAGAACGCGGCGGGCGATGTTTGCCATTTTGCCAAAAACGATGAAACGGGATGCGGGTAGTTACGTGGAGTCGGTGGACATCCACGAGCAGCACTCTTCCTGGATCAAAATCCACGTCGACAGCCCCACGCCGGCGCACATCGATGGAGAAATCTTCTCGGAAGCCATTCAGGATCTGGAATATTCCATTTTCCCCGGTCGATTAAAAATACTGGTGCCATAATATCCGCAAAAAAAATCGCTCATGAGGGCGATTTTTTGTTGCTTTTTTTCACTAGCTATCTTTTCCCACATGTTTCGTAAAATTGTTACTTTGATCGGATAAACGCTGCCAACTCCTGGCCGTCGGCTGAAAGATTCAGAAGGTTTTTCGAATTCCTCCAATCGGGATCCTTGAAGAGCCGTGAAGCTTCCCTGCCGCTACTCTCGATTACGCCAACACTTGCGCCCAGCATGAGCGCCAGGCGATATTCATATGCGGCAATCTCCCCGCCATTGAGGCCAATAAGTTTTACTTGGGAGGGCGAAATCCCGGAGGCAATTAGATCCATCCAGACTTGCAGAGGTTCCAAGGCGCTGAAATCTGTCCCGCTGGTAGAACGAACTTGCCGGTATTGCGGATCCAGGTGGGTTCCATCCGGGAGGATTGCCGGGACATATCCGATGGTTGAGATGGACTCCGGGTAGGCTGCCTGCAGTTCACCGACTAGACCGCTGACCCCGGCAGTTGTTCCTCCTGCGAGGATTGTTCCTCGAAAACTACCGAAGGCTTCGATCAGGAGCTGACGATATACATCAACCCGTAAGTCAGCTCTCGTACCGCCAGCTACAATTACCACCGGTGCAGTAATGGGGGAGTTGTTGGCATTGGTATAGTTCTTGATCATTTCCAAGGAGGTTTTATCAACGAATTTAACGGCACGGCCGAGTATTAAAGTACGGCGTGCCCACTCATAGCCCTGGATCAGCTCCTGAACAGCCGACAGTTTATCGAGCAAGCGCAGGGAAGTTTCGACCACCCAGTCTGAAGTACTGAGGCGGATGGCTTGCGCATAGGCATATAGGCTTTCATAAGGCTGGCCCAAGAGCAGGTGGAAGATGCCGAGATTGTAAAAGGCCCAGGGCATATTCATGCCAACCTCAGCCTGGTCATGGCTGCGCTGAATGGCGGCCGCCAGGCTGGGCGCCATCAGGGAGGCCGGCGCCATGTCGCGCTGATGGATGATCTCGTAGACCAGGTAATTGCTAACCGCGTACGGATCAGTTGGATCCACTCTAAAAGCCTGGCGATAATATTCGCGAGTCTTTTCTTCGTCGAGGTTCTTCCAGGTGCCTGCCAGCGAAGCCAGGGCATCCGGATCACGGTGGGGCGGGGAACTGGCGAGTTCCAAATATTTCTGTCCACGTTGGTAGGATTCCCCATGCGGATCCCTGGCGTTCACTTTGCACAGAACAACTCCCAGGTCGCGTAAAATGGGCTGGTAGCCGGTGTGTTCGTATTTGCTAAAAATATCGATAGCCTTTTGCCAATCCCCCAACTCCATGGCGAGTTTTCCGAGACGGTACGCCAGGTCCGGGTTTTGCGGATCGCAGGTCAGTACAGATTCCAGGATACCAATTTCAGATTTCAACTGTTCTTCGTTCAGATAAGACCCATAACTGGCTACATAGGTCTTTAGCCCGGATTGGATGCGCGTGAAGGACTGGTCAGTTTGTTCCAACGAACCTGCCAGCCCTGCCAGTTCGCGCTCCCACCTGGGCGGGATGGTAAAAGCGCTCTTGTAAACCCGATCATGAACGAAACCAGCCCAGGCATGTTCCAGAACGGTTCGGACCTGGATCTCGGCCTTCATCGGGTTGGATTCGTCAGGATAGAGCTCTTCCGGGACATCGACGGGAATATCCCTGGTAGGGAAGACCTCGCGCTTGAATTGTACGATGTAATGGACCGAACGGTAGCCGAACTCGCTGGGCTTGAGTCGCTGGCTCACATCCACACTATTGGCGGAATCAATCACAAAATGCTTCTCGATGAAATCGCAGACTGCCCGGACCTCATCCAGGGTCTGGGTGATGACGCGCCCGCCGCATAGATCGGTCATGCGCACCAGCGGGTCGCTGTAGCGGCCGGCTTTCTTCTTGCGGATGGCTTTCTCGGCGAAACTGGGGATGGCTTTGGGGCGGGTTTGGAGAATAGCCAGAGGAGCTGATAATTTGCAGGCTTTTTCGAGCACCTGCTGGAGCACCTGGCTCATCCTGACATAGCGCGGGTAAACCTGGCGGTAGGCTTCGATTTGTTGAGAAGCCCAATTATGATCTTGTTCCAAGCCGGTTAATATCATGTTTCTCCCATCTCAGGCACTGGCTTTGACGATTGCATACCCGGCACGCGCCAGGATCCGCGGGATGCCTCGTACCAGATCACGGTCTTTCTCTTTTTCCTTATCAGGCAGATTCTCCCAGGCAACCAGACAATTATGCAACTTCTTTGCCCGGTCCGTCTTGGGTGCATATGCCCAACCTTCGTCAAGCTTGGATTGCATCCAGCGTTTATGCTCTGCTTCGGCCAACATTTCCAGGTCATCACCCGGGAAATTGAAGGCCGGTTCATTGCTACGAGCCGGGATCATAATGTATCTGGCCACGGACAGCTTGGATGGAATGTCGCGCACGTTCAAACGATTGGCTTGCTTCATTTCTTCCGGTAATTCGGCATAAGCTACCAACGCGTTATTGATCTTGCGTTGTTTATCGGTTTTCGAGCCATATTTAAAACCGCGTGCCTGCTCCCCTTCACAGTAAACTACATGAGCAGCTTCTGCCAGGCTTTCGAGCATTGGCCCTTCCAACTCCACCTGCTGCACAAGGGAGAGGAAGGTCTTGCCATCCACGTGCAGATCCAGCTGTGATTCGGACGGCAGGCAGGAGCGCTCGAAAGCAGTCTTGCCGGTCAACTGGCTCATGGCCAGCAGCGACTCGATCGAGCGCGCACCGTGCTTGTATTTGTCGATCTTCAGTAACGCACGCAGGACTCCCCGGTCGATATTGAGCAATTCCTTTCCATCATGTTTCTCTAAAAGTTGGGGCGTGCCACGTTTCAAGCTCGAGCGCAACAGGATCGCCCGGCGGATGATGAAGTAAGGGTCGCCTGCGCGGTCTGCGACCGGGTTTGGGCCGAGCACATTAATGTAGCCCTTGAGCCGGCTGACGAAATCCGGTCCTTTGGCTGATTTAAAGCCTGCCTCTGTGCCCCGGTTAAATTCTTCCATGCTGGAACTGGTCCCGCCTGCGAAAACGAAGATAGACCGCCCGATCGGATGATTGATCTGACCCTCCTGGAACTTGCCGTCCTGCATGGGCGCCAGGAAATAACGCAGCCAGCCCAATGGCGTTTCCGCCAAGGTAGTGTCGAACTCGTCCCAAAACACCAGCGGGATTTTCCCGCTCAGGCCGATATCCCGCACCTGATGGAAGGCCGACAATAAATCTCCCGGATGGTCGAATTGTGAAAGATTGAAGGTGATCGGTTCGATCTGGCCGGGCAGGAGCGACTTCGCCATCTCGGTGACGCCAAAGGACTTGCCCGATCCGGGTGTGCCAAAGACTGCGATCGAAAGGGGTCGCGCCACCTGTCTTTGTCCGGCATACTCGGCTACCAAGTTGCGTATGCTGCGGTAGCTCTCGATCTCCTGGCGGTCAACCGTTAACAGATTACCGAACTGGCCCCATGGCACACCCTGTAACGCGACCTCCGGACCCTCTAAAACAACCTGCATGGCGACCTGATCCAGTCCTCCCCTGAACTTGTCCTGCAGGATGGTCCAGAAGCCTTCCGTCAGTGGTTTCTCGGAAGCCTCGCCGCTCTGCCGGATGAAATTCATCGGGTCCTGAACCTGGATCTCGGCAAAGTGGCTCGCAGATCCTTCCAGAACTTTCGCAATCCTGGCGATTGGAAAGACGAGTCTGGCCTGGGAGGCTGGCATGCCGCGTTCGCCATAGCCATCCTGGTGCAGGCTGCGCATGGCAGCCAACCCCGACTGGATCCCGGCCTGGATATCGGGATTGTCGGGCGAGATCATAACCTGGCGCGCCACGCCGGCTGACAGGCAGGTATTGTAGCCGATCATCCCTCCAGGAAATTCCTTTTCCCACATGCGTTCGATGCCTTTTGGATCGAAGAACAGTGAACATTTAAAAAATGGCTGATCCTTGCTTTCCTGGCGGGAGAGCAGGATCACTCCAGCCGGTCCGAAGGAGATAAGGATGTGAGCGCAGTGGGAGAGCGAGTTGACACATGGATTATGGACAAGCTCCCAGAAAATATCCTGGGCGGTGCGTTCCCACGAAAGCTCCCGGCTGATCTGGACTTCACTCAAGCGCAGGTCGTCCACTGTGGCAACCACGATCAGCCTGTCTGAGAAATCCTTATGCAGATGCTCCCAGAGCGGGCCCTGAGCCAGGGGACGGGCCATCTTGAGCAAGATCCAGGGACGAGCTTTTCCCTGGGTGTGCAGAGCCACTGGCCAGAGATCCGGAGCCTTTCGGAACCCCAGGTCGGCATCATCCAGTATTAACAGATCGGCTTCCGGAGTATCGTTTACCACTTTCTGCCAATCCTGAATGGCATCACTATTGGCCCGGTCCAGGCCCAGGAATTCTTCCACCCGCCAGGCCGGTTTGTTCTCATACTTGAACTGGGACCACATGGCGTATGAATGATGATAAAGATCGTTATCTGGCTGTACCAGACCGGATTTGCACGGCGCGGCAGTCTGACGGATGGATAATTGTTTCGCAGCGCTCTTCTGCACACCCGCGCTGATTGCCTCAACCAGGTCTGCCAGCAGGGCAGCCCCGCCACGCTGCCAGGTGGTACTGGTGGTGTCATCCGCACTCCAGAAAGAGATATCGCTCTTGGAGCGGCGGGTGCGCGCCAGGTTCCAATCCATGGCGATATCGCCAGTAACGATCACGATTTGTTCTTTTTTAGTCATCGTCCGCCTCCGTGGTTGACCCTATTATCTCTTAATCCAGTTCTTTTGACAGCCTTGTTTGATGGATTTCCAAATATCCTAAGCCCCATCTGAAAATTATTAAGGAACTGCATTTTGAGTGTGTGGCGAAGTCGCTCACACCCAAAATGCGAACTTCTCGTGAATTTTTGGATAGGTCCCAGGTATTATCCCTACCTGTTTTGAATGAGGTTGCATTCATTCTAAACCAAATAGTGCCAGCTTACGTTGCGATTTATCTGCAGACGCGAAAAGAGGCCCGTAAAGGCCTCTTTGGTGGGCGCGAAGAGACTTGAACTCCCGACCTCATCAATGTGAGTGATGCGCTCTAACCAACTGAGCTACGCGCCCAATGTGCCGGGATTATAGCCGAGGCTTTGTGCTTTGGCAAGACTGCGCCAGATAAGGCGATATTTGTCACTTTTGGTACTTTCGTGCATCTGATAGAATGGATTATGAGACTTAATTTAAAGGTGGTGAATGTTCGATATGACCAATATCAATGTTAACTCCAGCTCAAGCGAATCCCGGCATGTCAAAACCCTTATCCTGGGTTCTGGCCCGGCAGGACTGGCGGCTGCGCTTTACGCGGCGCGCGCTGACCTTGAACCCCTGGTGCTGACCGGGACTGAGCTGGGCGGACAGGCAGCACTAACCTTCGCTATTGAAAACTATCCGGGTTTCCCAGAAGGCGTAGGCGGCGCGGAACTGGGCGACTTGTTCCAGAAGCAGGCTGAACGCTTCGGGGCACGCGTTGAATTTGACTCGGCTTACAGCGCCGATCTCTCCAGCCGACCATTCAAAGTGACCGCCGATAGTGGCGATTTTCAGGCGGATTCCTTGATCATCGCCACTGGCGCCAGCCCCATTCACTTGAACATTCCTGGTGAGACCCAACAGACCGGCAAGGGCGTGTCATATTGTGCGACGTGTGATGGCTGGTTCTTCAAAGATAAGAAAGTGGTCGTTGTGGGCGGTGGTGACTCTGCACTAGAGGAAGGTTTATTCCTGACCCGTTATGCCAGTTCGGTAACGATTTTTCACCGGCGGGATAGCCTGAGGGCTGGTGCTGTATTACAGAAGCGCGCGCTTGCACACCCAAAAATGAAATTTGTCTGGAACACGGTTCTGACCGAGGTGGTCGGTGATGAGAAAGTGGAAGCGGTCAAGACGAAGAATCTTCAAACCGGCGAAGAAAGTGTTTTCCCAACCGACGGCTTGTTCATATTTATTGGACATACTCCCAATACCAAGATGTTCGAAGGCCAACTTGAAATGGAAAACGGTTACATTAAGGTGGACGAACGTATGAACACCAGTGTAGAGGGTGTATACGCAGCCGGAGAAGCTGCCGACAGCCATTTCCGCCAGGTTGTTACCTCTGCCGGGATGGGAGCCGCGGCTGCCATTGAAGTTACACATTTCCTCGAGCGGGAAACCGCTTAGAGGCTTGCATAAACTGCTGGGGCAATGTATTTTCCCCAGCATGCCATTCTTCCTTTATAATTCTGGTCGTGGATCAACCTACTGGACTAAAAATGTAGTATAAATTCATCTTTAGTAAGAATGGGAGACGCTATGACATCTAAAATCGCAATTGTTGGCGCCGGTATGACCGGTTCGACCAGCGCGCATTGGTTGGCAGAACGTGAAATTGCCGACCTGGTGCTGGTGGATATTGTCGAGGGGATGCCTCAGGGCAAAGCTCTTGACCTGCAGGAAGCCTTGCCGGTGGTCGGAAAAGACGTATCGGTGGTGGGCACGAATGATTTCGCTGCCACGAAGGGCTCCGATATCGTAGTCATCACTGCGGGAGTGCCGCGCAAGCCGGGCATGAGCCGTGAAGATCTGCTGACCATCAATGCCAAGATCGTCAGTGATGCCACCTTGAGCGCGCTCAAATATTCTCCCGATGCAATTTTCATCGTTTTGACCAATCCACTGGACACGATGGCATACCTTGCGATGAAGATCGGCAAGCTGCCGCGAGAACGGATTGTAGGACAGGCCGGGATCCTGGATTCGGCGCGCATGCGCGCTTTCGTTGCGCTCGAAACCGGCGTCAGTGTTGAAAATATCGACTGTTATGTGATGGGTGGGCATGGCGACGAAATGGTCCCTCTTACCCGTCACTCGAATGTAGCCGGTGTGCCCCTGCGCGAATACCTGCCGGCAGATAAGTTGGAAGCGATCGTAAACCGCACCCGCAAGGGTGGCGGTGAGATCGTGAATCTGCTCAAGACCGGCTCGGCCTACTATGCCCCGGCAGTAGCCGTGGCGCAGATGGCGGAAGCGATCTTGAAGGATAAGCATCTGATCATTCCGGCTTCAGCCTCCATGCAAGGCGAGTATGGGCTGAAGGATATGTTCTTCGGTGTGCCGGTACAGCTCGGTCGCAACGGTGTGGAAAAGATCATCGAATACACTTTGGATGCACAGGAAAAGGCCGCACTTGAAAAGTCCGCCGCGGCAGTCAAGGAAAGCATCAGCGTAATGCAAGGCCTCGTGAAAATCTGATCAGTCAGGGGTGCGGTCCGCTGCACCCCTGAAATAATTCAATAGGAGGTTTCATATGATTCTGCATGAAAAGATGGCTGCACAACTCCCCGCCTGGCGTGAACGCGTCAAGACGCTGGTTAAAGAGCATGGAGAGACGGTCGTGGATAAGGTGACCATCAGCCAGGTCTACGGCGGGATGCGCGATATCAAGTCCCTGGTGACGGATGTCTCATTTGTGGACCCGGCCACCGGCATCAAGTTTCGCGGTATGGCGATCCCCGAAGTGCTCGCCAAGCTCCCAAAACCGCGCGGAGCCAAGATTCCCTATGTTGGTGGCCTGTACTACCTTTTGATGACGGGTGAAATCCCGAATCGTGCCCAGGCTGAAGAAGTTGAGAAGGAATGGGCCTCCCGGGCGCTTGTCCCGGATCATGTCTTCAAGATGATCCGTTCGATGCCTAAAGAGACTCACCCGATGGTGCTCTTTTCACAGGCGGTTTTGGCATTACAGAGCGGTTCGAAGTTTGCCCAGGCTTACCATGCGGGTGTCAAAAAGGACGCTTATTGGGAATCGACCCTGGAAGACTCGTTGGATCTGACCGCAAAACTCCCGGTCATTGCTGCGTTTATCTACCGCCTTAAATACTTTGGCGAAACCAAAAAGCCCAAATACTCAGCCCGCCAGGATTACGGCACGAATTTTGCCCGCATGATGGGCGTAGCTGATCGAAAAGGCTATGCCGAACTGGCCCGCCTGTACTTTATCCTGCATTCCGATCACGAATCCGGAAATGTCTCCGCACATGCCACGCACCTGGTCGGTTCGGCGCTTTCGGATGCCTATTATGCGTTTTCGGCTGGCTTGAATGGACTGGCCGGACCATTACACGGACTTGCCAACCAGGAATGCCTGGGCTGGCTGATTGATGTGCGCGACAAGTTCGGTGGAGTTCCGAGCCGCGAAGACTTGTATAAATTTGCCTGGGATACATTGAACGGCGGCAAAGTCATTCCCG
Organism: Anaerolineales bacterium; assembly: GCA_017882145.1. Classification (GTDB taxonomy): domain Bacteria; phylum Chloroflexota; class Anaerolineae; order Anaerolineales; family Villigracilaceae; genus UBA877. The sequence continues at coordinate 26,734 of JADGQB010000002.1, read as the reverse complement.
GTTACGGCCATGCTGTTCTGCGCGTGACTGACCCGCGTTATATTGCACAACTGGAGTTTGCCAAGGCGCGCTTCCCGGAAGATACGCTCATTAGGTTGGCAGAACTTGTCTATGATGTCGTCCCGGCCGTGTTAAAAGAACAGGGCAAAGCCAAGAACCCGGCTCCCAACGTGGATGCCATTTCCGGTACGCTGCAATATTATTATGGCGTGCGCGAATTTGATTTCTATACCGTATTGTTCGGTGTAGGGCGTGCCCTGGGCGTGACACCCAATCTGGTTTGGGCGCGAGCATTGGGCCAGCCGATCGAACGGCCAAAGTCGCTCTCAACGGCCATGCTCGAAGAGGTCGCCAAGGCATAGCTATAAGTTTGGGGCCTTTTGATAAGCTTTAAATTATGAACTCCCGAAAAGCGATCTTCGGGAGTTCATTTATTTTTTGCTCAAGCAGAATTTTTGTGTAGCGGGTCGGCATCCTCGAACTTGACCAACTTCACGATACGGGCCTTTTCGCGCATCATCCAGGGAACGATTTGTCTGGCATGTTCACGGTTCTCTGCCTCGATAATGGCCCAGCCGCTATGAACGCCATCTTTACAGCCCCACTCAAAATGATGCAAAAAACCGGCCGCTGCAATTTCTTGAATCGCCTTATCGCAATCCTTCTCAGAATGTGGGGATTCAATTATGTAACGCTCCATAGTCGCAATCCTTTCCGGATGCAACGCATCCAGTGATAACAATACTAATCGTGGCAGACAGGCCAGGTCGCAAGGTGGCTGCATTATACAACCTACCGGTCTAAAATACAATATTTTGGATAAAAATTGGTGGATTATTGGGCAGTCACGTAAAGGTTAGCGTAGGGATTTCTTGCTGCGAGTTTCCTGCAAGACGTTTTCGGGAATACGGCGATGGAGCAAATCCAGCGACAGCTCGATCACCTCACATGCCTCTTCAGGCGTAGTCGTGCCGATTGTGACCATATCCTGGTCACGAATGGTGTTCCAGACGAAGGCCAACCCAACCACCGGTAGAATGCGTCCCGCCGCCAGTGGTTTGATGGTCATGACAGGCTTTTTGGCTTCCCGGATGACTTTCATCACCCAGTCGGCTTCCACCTGCATCAGGAAACCGGCGGAATTGTAAAGCTGGATATAAGTTTCAATATCTGCATCCATCTTGTCTGCATAGATAACCGCTTCGGGCATGTGTGTGGAGAGACCCGGGAGCATGCCGCGTGCACGGATCATGCGGGTGTAAAGGTCAAGGTCACGGATCACCCCGGCACGCCTGTCAATCAAGGCATCGGTTACAGACTGGTGCGGCATGCAAAAGGTTGCACCCAGCGCGGCACACCGGTCAAATACAGCCTCGGCCTGGTTTGCTGGCGCCGCATCCGGATTCAGATCGAATTCCGGAGTGTATATGCGGATAATCCGGTGTCCACTTTGCTGTTCCACTTCGCGGATGGAATCATCCAAGTGCGGGGAGAGCGGACCCATGACCGCGTCGATGCCATATTCGAGGAATACATTAAGCATAGCAACAATGCGCTGGCGGGTTTGATACTCCTTGATGAATTTATCTTTTGCGAGGCTGGTGTGCGACCAGCCGAGAAACCAATTGGTTCCAACCAGCAAACGCGGCAGGCTGACACCGCCAACGATGGTGCGCGGAAATGCATCCAGGTTATTCATGCTTATCTCCAATAAAGGATGAATCGTGGCAACAAATTCGGTTGTCCTGCGATTGTGTGTGAATCTATCGCCTACGGCGCTGGTTTCGCCCCGCCGCCGGCTGATGTCTTTTCTCCGGCGGGGGAGTACCGGAAGGCTGGGGGATGGGGGCATGCAGCGTCTGCTGATAATAATCGTCCAGGAGCATGGTGATGATCGGTAATTCTTCCTCGTTCTCGGCGAAACTGCGGGCAAGCGGAGCGAACCGGTGCGATCGCTCGGTCTGGAGTTTGTCACGCAGGCGCAAGCGGGCTTCGAGCAGGGCTGTTGTCCGTTCAGCTACCACGGCTTCCACATCCGCGTCAGAGGGGATGGTCCGTTCCTCGAAGGGAATGCTGAATTCACGGGCGATTTTGTCCAGCGCGCCCTTCTCTGCCAGGTTTATCAAGCTGATTGCCACGCCACTGGCTCCGGCGCGTCCGGTCCGCCCGGCGCGATGGATATAGGCTTCCGTCTCATCCGGCGGTTCGTACTGGATCACATGGCTAAGGATGGGGATATCCAGGCCGCGCGCGGCAACATCCGTAGCCACCAGGAAGCGTAATGTCCCGGCGCGCACACGGTCCAGCACCCGATCCCTTTCTGACTGGGATAGATCCGCACTGAGTTCATCAGCGTCATAGCCGAAGCGCTGCAAAACTACGGAAACATAATGAACCCGGGCCTTGGTGTTGCAAAAAATGATGGCCGCTGAGGGGTTTTCCACTTCAATCAGGCGAACCAGGCTGCGGTCTTTATCCATGCCCTTCACGATATAAAAGACATGTTCCGTATCGGTAACGTGGATATGATCGGTGCTTAGACTGAGGAATTCCCCATCCTTGATGAATTCACGTGCTGTGCGCATAACCGAATCAGAGAAAGTGGCCGAAAACATGCAGGTATGGACGGCACGTTTGGGGAGATAACGTTGGGCCTCGCGCATGTCGGGATAAAAACCCATTGAGAGCATCCGGTCAGCTTCATCGTAGATCAACATCTTTAGATGTTCGAGTGAGAATGTTCGTTTGAGTAGGTGGTCAAGCACGCGCCCAGGCGTACCTACGACAATATGGGCACCATCTTTAAGTGCCGAGGTCTGGGGACCGTAGCCCACACCGCCATAGACAGCCACAGTTCGAAGTCCGGCTTCACCGCAGATCTTTTCGGCTTCCTGCCAGACCTGACGCGCAAGTTCGCGGGTTGGCACCAGGATCAAGGCCTGGCAAACTGGCCGGGCTGGATCGAGATTGACCAGCATGGGCAGGAGAAATACCCCGGTTTTTCCGCTGCCGGTGCGGGCCTGGATCATCATGTTACGGCCGGCCAGTAGATAAGGAATGGCTCGCGCTTGAACGGCCACGAGCGAGGTCCAGCCGGAACGCGCGGCGGCTTCCCGTAATTTCAGCGGTAATTGCTCAAGATTAATGTCGTCTAATTGTTTAGGTTGTCCCCCGGTTGGAGGAAGAAATGAATTGTTCAAGGAACTCTCGATTCAATACAGAAGGTATAGTAAATCCAGTATATCATTGACATCCAATGTTTTCTATACCGGCAACAGCCATCCGATTCCAAAACTACACAGGTTCATGGCCAGACTGAGGAGGAATGCCTCCCTCAGATTAAGCCGATTGAATCTAAGCAGATAGAAAAATACTGCTTCAATTCCCCAGATGCTGACCTCAACAATAATAAGTGTGACGAGGTATTGACGCGGAAATAATATTAATGTGATCCAAAGGAGCGATTGTGTAAACAGGTTGGCACAGATGCTTGAGAATAAAAGCTTTTTAAGCGGTTTCTGCCTCCAGATAGCAAATGCGGCAGCAACTACACTTTCTATGATGATCGTGATAGCCAGGGTAGCAATCACTTTTTCCTGGCTGAGCGTCGCAAGAGCAGAACGATCAAAATAACCAGGATTACAATCCCGGCCAGGCAACCACTGCAAATTAATACGTAGGTCAGCGGTGTAAAAAAATTCAAGCTAAACCTGGGTGTCACCAACAGGTCATTCTGGCGAACGATGACTTTATAGCTGGCTTGAAATTGAGAAGTTTTGAAGATGTTGCTCGTACGAGTGATTCCGTCTGAGAAATGGATTTCAAGCTTATGATAGGGGCTGAAACCATAAGATAGCGCGGAACAAACAGTTGCAGCACAGGAAAAACGTTGCGGGCCCAATTCTTGAAGTGGGCTGGCATCCTGGCAATCCGGTTGTTCGCACTCGAAGAGGATTCCGGAAGTGATCGTTACGGAAGTGCCAGAAAATTCCTGGCTGAAAGTAAACTCCATGCTTGGCTTGGGGCCTACATCCGCCGAGACACGGGCAAGAGGAATTATTCCCACCAGGAAAAGTATCAAAATAACTGCTCGCATATTTTTTTTAAGCATGGCGACCTCCCTCCAGAGTGGTTTGGAAGAACTTGAAGTTATTATACAATTGGGAGGCATGCGAAGGCAAGCTGCTTCCCGACCAAAAGATCGATATGCCCTGACCCTGATGGAACCCGCCTTATTGGGAGTCGGCGACATTCGTATATTGAACCAGTGCTATGTCACTCGGAAAACCGTGATATAACAGCACTGCTAGTTAAACCCTATAGGTGTTAATAATCAATGATTCCGGGTGATTCCAAATATTTTTCTGCTCTTCAAGATTTCACCAATGCCCGCCGGAAAGCCTCCATCCAGGAGATCCTGGCACGGTTGGCCGGCAGGTCAAGTGAGTTACTCTCTTACGAGGAAGTGGCAGAGAAACTCAAGCTGAATGTCCGTACCGAGGCGGGTGTCTATGATATACCACTCAAAGCCATTATCGGAAGTGTGGGCCGATATAATGAATTCAATCGCGGTTTTTTACCATTGAAGAACGACGACCAGCAAAGATGGGCGCGCGTAAAAGCGGCAGTTGACGATCCGGTGGGTGCAGGCCTGCCGCCGATCGAAGTCTACAAAGTGGGTGAGGCATATTTTGTGCTGGATGGAAACCACCGTGTCTCGGTGGCACGCCAGGAAGGTTTTGAATTCATCGAGGCGCATGTCATCGAGGTAAAGACGAATATTCCGATTACTCCCGACCTCCAACCGGATGATTTGATCATCAAGGCCGAGTATGCCAACTTCCTGGCTCAAACCGAGCTCGCCAGTCTGCGCCAGGGCGTGGATTTGAGCGTGTCCGTACCTGGTCAATATGACAAATTGTTGGAGCACATACAGGTACACCGTTATTTTATGGGCATCGACTTCCAGCGTGACATTCCATATCCGGAAGCGGTCGTTCATTGGTATGATGAAGTATATACAACCATCACCGAACCGGTTCGTGAGCGTGGGCTATTGCGTTGGTTCCCTGGCCGCACCGAGACGGATATGTATTTATGGGTTTCGGCCTACCGGGCGAATTTGGAAACTGAACTTGGCTGGTCCATCCGGCCAGAGGTTGCCGCAGAAAAACTGGCAACCCAGGTAAATCCAAGCAGCGACCTTTCCGAAACCGGGAGCTGGCGTACTGCGAAAATGTTCGCTCGCTATACTGACCGCCTTTTTGTGGATATCCTGGTACCTCTCACCGGGATGGATGAGAACTGGCCAGCGCTCGACCAGGCCATCCTGGTTGCCCAGAAAGAAAACTCCACTTTATATGGCTTGCATATCATTCCACGCGGTCTCAAGGTGGAAAAGAGTGAAACTGAGGCGATAAGGGCGCGATTCCAACAGCGCTGCCAGGAAGCCAGCCTGCCGGGCAGTTTGATGGTGGAGAAGGGGAATGTTTCCCGCCAGGTTTCCGAACGAGCTTTACTGACCGATTTGATCGTCCTTAATGTTGCACACCCCCCGCCGCCCGGACTATCCAGCTTGCATTCAGGACTACGTTCGATCATCTGGCGCACGGCGCGCCCCATTCTGACCGTTCCTGGAAAAGTCAGTCCCATGGACAATGCACTGCTTGCATTTGATGGAAGCGCCAAATCCAAGGAAGCACTTTTCGTAGCCGCTTACCTGGCCGAGAAGTGGCATACAAAGCTAACCGTTCTAACCATCGCCGATGAGGATTCCCATTCCGTGCAGGAGTATGCACAATCGTATCTTGGTTTACACGAAATCAAGGCTGACTATAGGTTAATAAGTGGATCGTTCGATATTTTCTTGGATACCATCCAGGAATGCCAGATCAATCTGGTCGTAATCGGCAGCTACAGCGGTACGGCTTTGAAGCAAGTCATTTCGGACAGCGCGGTCAATTTCCTGCTGCGGAAGGCAGATTGTTCCCTATTAATCTGCCACTAAACCATTCCCTTACCCTTGAAAGATTCGGATCAAATGCAAAAGAAACGCTGGCAAATTGCCCAACCGCTGACTCCCCAAGCCAATGAAGCATTGGCGGCATTTTCTCCTGTACTTCGACAGGTACTTTTCAATCGCGGTTATGCAACCGATGGCGAAGCCCGCGCTTTCTTGAGGGCTGAAACAAATGTTAATACCGACCCCTTCCAAATGATGGGGATGGATCAAGCCATTGCCCGCATCCGGACCGCCATCGATCAGGAGGAGAAGATCGCAATCTATGGAGATTATGATGTAGACGGGGTAACTGCCACAGCATTACTTGTGCAGTCAATTCGGAGCCTGGGAGGTAATGCGAAGCAGTATATCCCCAACCGGTTCGAAGAAGGTTATGGCCTCAACCCCGAAGCGCTAACCTTGCTCAAGGCCGATGGCACCGGGTTGGTAATCACCGTGGATTGCGGCATCCGTTCGCCAGCCGAGGCCGCACACGCGCAATCAATCGGATTGGATATGATCATCTCCGACCATCACCAACCTGCCGAGGGCGTTTTACCTGTCGCACTGGCTGTTATCAATCCCAAGCAAACCGGTGACCGGTATCCCGATAAAGACCTGGCCGGGGTGGGCGTTGCTTATAAGATCACACAGGCGCTATTTGCCTCCATGGAAAGAAAAGATACAGATATTCAACTGGAGGATTTCCTTGATCTTGTCGCGCTAGGTACGGTGGCAGACCTGGCGCCATTAATTGGCGAAAACCGCGTTCTGGTTCGAAAAGGTCTGCAGAAAATCCGGGAGACAAAACGCCAGGGGCTGTTTTCTCTGGCCGCGGTAGCTGATTTGTCTCTGCCGCGAACCACGGCGACCAGCATCGGTTTTATGCTTGGCCCGCGTTTGAATGCCGCCGGTCGGTTGGAATCTGCCGAGGCAGCCTTTGAACTTCTCACAACTACTGAAGTCCAACGCGCCGGAGAATTAGCACAACAGCTGAATATCCAGAACCGCCTGCGACAGGAACTCACCCGAAAGATCCAGCAAGAAGCTGAGACAATCGCCCTGTCGGAAGATCCGGCCGCCTGCCTGCTTTTCGCTGTCCACCCTGATTTCAATTCCGGAGTAGTAGGGTTGGCGGCGGCACGCCTGGTGGAGACATATTATCGACCAGCCGTAGTTGGCCAGGTCCTCAAAGAAACCACGCGCTGTTCGTGTCGTTCCATCCCGGAATTCCATATTACCAAAGCACTCGACCTTTGCCAGGATCTGCTCATCCGGCATGGGGGACATGCTGCAGCGGCCGGTTTCTCTGTGCGTAACGAAAACTTGTTTGCCCTTAAGGAAAGATTGCAGATGATTGCGCTGGAACAATTGGGTGGAATGGACCTGCGCCAGACGCTGAATGCGGATGCCGAAGTGGCTTTGTCGGATTTAAGAATAGAGCTACTTAAGCACCTGGAATATCTCCAGCCAACCGGTTACGGCAACCCGGAAACAGTTTTCGTTACCCGGAATGTGCGCGTCACCAGTGTCCGCTCGGTTGGTTCAGAAGGAAAACACTTAAAACTTGTTGTTACAGACGGTCATGTGACGTTTGATGCCATCGGATTCCGTCTTGGCCATCTCCAACCCGAGCTTCCTCTCAAAGTAGATCTGATCTACACCTTTGAGACAAATGAATATAACGGACGTACTTCGCTGCAACTCAACCTGAAAGATGTAAGAGCCTCAGGAATTCCCGATTGATTGCAAAACGCCTCCCTTTCCAGATGGGGAGGCGTTCGTTATTCTAAAAGTTAATCTACGAATCTGTATTTTAGCAATGCCCAGATGGCTATAAAAGCATCCTTCATTTTGATTTTCTTGCCTTCTGCATAACTGCGTGGATTAAATGAAATCGGCACTTCATAAATGCATGCTTTGTTTTTCAATATTTTGGCGGTAAATTCTGGCTCGAAATCAAAGCGATTGGCCCGCAATACAATTCCCTGCAATACTTCACGACGAAAAACTTTATAACCGGTCTCCATATCACTCAGGATTGTGTTATAGAGTATATTTGTGGCAAATGTGAGCATTTTGTTGGCGATCATATGCCAAAACATTACCGCACGCCTTGGTCCACCGAGGAAGCGCGAACCGTAAACCACATCTGCCAGACCCTCTTCGATTGGCTTGAGTAATACGGGATAATCACGCGGATCATATTCCAGGTCGGCATCCTGGATAAGAATTACGTCACCGGTCGCAGCGGCAATACCCGTACGAACAGCTGCGCCTTTTCCCTGGTTCAGCTCGTGAAGTATTACGCGGATGCCCTGGCGACCATCCAATGTCGCCAGCAAGGCGCGGGTACCGTCCTTTGAGCCGTCATCCACCAAAATGATTTCATTGATCCGCCCGGTCGCCAGAACGCGAGCAAGAATGGTCTGAATCGTCTTGACTTCGTTGAAAATAGGAATAATTACTGAAAGGTTCATAATCGAATTATATTCGAAATGCAGGGTGAAAAAGTCCGAATCCCAATTGTGAATAGTATAATTACTTCCGATCTCGGCAATACGAATTCATCTCCTTTCCTGGTCGCGATTTGAGATTACACCCAAGATTTTCCATTTTAGTTGCTTCGGTTTTTGATCGAGATTTCTTAGAAATCATCAGTTATTCGTGTAGTATTGGAGAATAATGTTGAATACCTTAATCAATGCCATGCAACAGGCAATTTTGGAAGTCAAGAATTGTCCTCAAAAGACCGTTCAGATCTTCCACCACAACGATTCCGATGGACTTAGTTCCGGGGCCATACTCACACGTGCTTTTGAAAGGCAGGGATATGAGGTACGTCGCTTCTGCCTGGAAAAGCCTTATCCGGCGGTATTAAAAAAGGTTTTCGAACAGGAGGGAGGCCTTATCGTTTTTGCCGATTTTGCGGGGAGAATCGCGCCGTTGATATCCGAATTAAACCAGGGTAGAAACCTGACACTGATCCTGGACCACCATGTTGCAGAAGCTTCGACCGATGCGAGAGTTCTCAACCTTGACCCGGATTTATTTGGTTTGAAAGGGGATCGGGATATATCCGCATCTACAACCTGTTATCTATATGCAAAGACCATGGATCCGGTAAATTGCGACATGGCCTATATCGCAGCCGTGGGCGCGGTGGGGGACGGTTTTTTTGTGGATGGACGATTGGTGAGCCAAAACCGGGATGCTGCACTGGAAGCCGTAAAACAAGGCAAGATCGAGATCAGAGAAAACAAGGGCGGGGAGCTATACCTGCTAAAAGGTCCCAATGGTGACATCCCCGTTATTGAATTCGGAGATTATCTGGATATATTGGGAGGAGTAGGCTATTACCAAAAAGGACCGGATATGGGGATTAATGTCTGCCTTGAAGGAGTCTCACCAGAGTCAGACCGGATGGTGGATGAATTAAAGGCAATCAGGACGAGGATATTTAACGAAGAGATCGCAAGGCTTCAAGCCGGAGGTTTGTCTCAAGCGCCTCATATCCAATGGTTTCACGTTGAAAAACGCCTGTTTCCGATGGGAGTAAAAATGATCGGTGCGTTCTGTGATGCAATCAAGGATACTAAATATATAGATCCGCAGAAATATATCGCAGGATTCCAGATCATCCCTGATGAAATCCCTGGCTTCGACGCCATAACGTTTAACCAGGTAAAGATTTCCATGCGAGTTTCATCTTATATGGAAGGAGAAATCAGGGCGGGAAGAGCAATGGGACTCAATATATTACTTCCTGAAGCAACGAACAGACTAGGAGGGTTTTCTGATGCCTGTCATAGCCTAACGGCAGCCACCACAGTGGCCATAGGTAAAGAAGAAAACCTGATCGATGAAATGGAAAAAATTCTAAAAGGAGAATCGCATGGCTAGTGGAACTGGTTTTGGTAAGACGATCTTAATTGGGGATCAATTTGTTCTGGAAGAAGTTCCGGCAATTGTCTCGGCAATTTCCTTCGAAACGGTTACAACGGTCGAAAAAACCGAAGGCGAAGGGTGGATCTTGGAAGATAACCGGATCGAGGTTCCCGGATATAAGGAAAAGAAAAAGGAACAACAGGCTCGCTCAATTGATAGGATTCTTGAAGTAATGAATATTGATGTCAAAAATAATCCAATCAAGATCTCAGTTGGTGGGAGCTTATTAGCTGGAAGTGGGGTAGGGGCAAGCGCAGCCAGCTGCGTTTCGCTGGCGCGCGCATTGAATGAGGAGTTCAATTTGGGCTATTCGATCGAGGAGATCAACCGGGTTGCCTGGCAGGGAGAGTTTCCATACCATGGGATAGCAAGTGGGGTTGATAATACGGCCTCAACTTATGGCGGTCTTCTTCTTTTCTATCTTAAAAATAAGCAACAAAACTTTGAAAAGATACCCACCCCGAAACCTTTTGAGATAGTACTGGCAAACAGCGGTATTACAGCAAATACGGCGCTGCTGGACGTCTTTACCGAGCAGCAAAAGAAGGATAATCCGGAACTTTATTGGTCTCGTCTCAAGGCGATCACTAACCAGGCCTATGAAATGAAAAAGGTGCTTGAAGCTGGCGACCTGGAAAACGTGGGAAGGATCATGTCGGAAAATCACAAAATCCTGGTGGAAATGGAAATGTCTCACGAAATCCTAGATCACCTGTGCAAGAAGGCCCTCGATAATGGGGCTTTTGGCGCGAAAGTCACAGGAGGGGGCAGGGGAGGCTATATGGTCGCTTTGACTCCCGGAGAAAAACTCCAGGATAAGGTCGCGTCCGCTTTCGAAAAGGAAGGTTATAAGGTTATTCGCGCGACAATCGGCGGAATGCGTTGAGCAATTTACCCACCCCAACACGATTCTTTTCCGGCTATATTTTTGACCTTGACGGAACAGTTTACCTTGGAGATGCATTGCTCCCCACGGCGGGCGAAACCCTGGCGGTGCTGCGGAGCCGCGGCTTACGCACAATCTACATCTCCAACAACCCCACGCATGGGCGTGAAGAGTATGCAGCCAAGCTTACCCGTCTGGGTGTGCCGACCTCAGTTGACGACATTTTGAATTCAACGCTTGTAATGGTGGATTTTCTGAAGAAACGCATGCCAGGCGCCCGCCTGTTCGTTGTCGGCGAGGAGCCGCTTTGTGCTGAATTGCGACGGGGGGGGTTCGAACTGACAGAGCAGGCACACAACGTGGATGCAGTGATTGCCAGCTTCGACCGCACCTTTGTTTACCGCAAGCTTCAGATCGCTTTTGACGCCATCCGGGCAGGGGCGCGCTTCTTTGCCACCAACCCGGACCGTTATTGCCCAGTGCCATCAGGCGGTGAGCCAGACTGTGCGGCCATCATTGCAGCCATTGAGGCCTGTACAAATACACAGGTTGAGGCCGTGGTTGGAAAGCCCTCGCATTACATGATCGAAGCTGCCCTGAACCTGGCGAACCTGCCGGCTGGAGATTGCCTGATGACCGGCGACCGCCTGGAGACGGATGTGCTTATGGGCTTGCACGCAGGTATGTCGGCTGCACTGATGCTAACCGGTGCCACTTCTGAATCTGCCCTGGCAGACTCGCCTATCCGGCCGACTTACGTACTGCGCCAATTGAGAGACCTGCTTCCGGCCTAACACTATCGAAAAGTTACTTCGCCAAGGTCTATTAATAGTTTATACTCAAGCCAATCTTTGTTTGTATTGGATCTGTTCCAGAGAGGATCCAAACGGCCTGTCTGATTTATTATTCTGGAATGGAGCAGTTGGTAATTCATTGAACTTCTGCAAACCAGGGAGTTGATATATGATAAATACGGCCTCACAAAATCAGGGAACGCCTGCGGCCCAAGGCTCACCTTTCTTTCCTCCACCGATAACCAAATTGGAGGATACCGGTCTGTCTCTTTTATGGCTACAGGATCTGACATTGAAAATATTTTACTATCAAGGGTACCTAAGCGGTTTTCGGGCTGCAGAAGAACTTGCCCTGCCTTTTGCTGGGATTGTCGATCAAATTCTTGAGTCGCTCAAGCGCGAAAAGCTTATTGAGGTAAAATCCTCGCAAGTTGGCCTGGGTGAAGGTTCCTACATGTACGCCATTACCATCGCCGGGATTATGCGAGCCCGTGAAGCCCTGGACCGCAGCCAGTATGCCGGGCCTGCGCCCGTACCGATTGATGTATATAACGAATCCATCCGTCGCCAGAGTCGTGGACGGGTGGCGATAACAAGCCGGACAATGCGGCAGATCCTTTCCAACCTGGTGCTATCCGAAACTACTTTTCAACGACTTGGCCCAGCGCTCAACTCCGGGTCATCCATCTTCCTTTATGGCCCTCCCGGCAATGGGAAAACCAGCGTTGCCAAGGCATTTGGGAACCTGGTGCTGAGTCAGGTAATGTACATTCCATTTGCGCTTTATCTGGGTGGGCAAGTGATAAAACTGTACGATTCGGTGAACCATCAACGCGTCCCTATAACGGATACTGCCACAAATGGTACCGGCGGCTTAAGAAGTGGTGGTCGGCGCGATCCACGGTGGGTCAAAATTCGCAGACCATTTATCATGGTTGGAGGCGAATTAACTCTGGCAGGTCTTGACCTCGTCTTTGACGATACCAACAAGTTTTACGAAGCACCCTTCCAGGTCAAAGCGAATGGTGGGATTCTCTTGATCGATGATTTCGGCAGGCAGCAGGTCCGGCCGCGTGATTTGCTGAACCGCTGGGTTGTTCCGCTTGAAAACCGGGTAGATTACCTGACCCTTCACACTGGCCGTAAAATCGAAATCCCGTTCGATGTTCTTGTGGTTTTTTCAACCAACCTGCCACCGCGCGACCTGGTGGATGAAGCCTTCCTGCGCCGGCTCCGGCACAAGATCGAAATAACCGATCCTACATACGAGGATTATCGCGAAATCTTCAAGCGAGTTTCCCAGCAAAAGGGGGTCCCATACAGCGACCAGGCGCTGGCTTACCTGCTTCAGGAGTACTATATCAAACGGAATCGTAAACTGCGCGCTTCTCACCCGCGTGATTTGTGTGACCAGATGCTCGATATTGCCCGCTATCTAGCCATAGAACCAGCCATGAACAAAGATATGATTGATCGTTCTGCGCAGGCTTATTTTGTTGATATTTAATTATGTGGATGGATTTACCTTGCCCAATCGTGATCGCGCATCGTGGTGACAAAACCCATGCTCCGGAGAACACGTTGGCAGCCTTTAGATCGGCAATCGAAATAGGTGCAGATGCCATTGAATTCGATGTGAAATTATCCTCGGATGGACAAATCATTGTTCATCATGATCGTAGGGTTGAGCGCACTACGAATGGGACAGGCAAAATATCGGAACACTCCTTTGCATCGTTGCGAGATCTTGATGCGGGGACATGGTTTTCTGAGAAGTTCCGTGGCGAATGCATTCCAACCCTGGATGAGGTATTCGAGACAGCAGGCAAGCAGCTGCATATAGATGTCGAACTGACCAACTATGCCACTCCCGCAGATGACCTGGTATCGAAGGTGGTTGAAAAAGTCAGGAAACACGGATTGCAGGACCGAATGCTATTTTCCTCTTTTTTCCCCCGCAATTTGAGAAAAGCCCGCTTGCTTTTACCTGAAGTCCCGCAAGGACTCTTGACGATGAAAAACTGGTTGGGATTCTGGGGACGGAACTATGGTTGGCGTGGTGATTATTTCGCTCTGCACCCACACTTCACGAACGTTAATCCCGGATTGGTTGATCGAGTTCATGCCGGTGGAAAGCGTGTGCAGGTCTGGACGGTTAATGCTGAGCAGGATCTAAAGCGTATGATTGGCCTTGGAGTGGATGCCATTTTCACCGACGATCCGGAGCTGGCACTGCGCCTGCTGGGAAGAAGCTCGTGATTCGCTCCAGGCGATTTTGGAAACATAATTTGGCATGAAAATTCGAATATTTGTATCCCTGCTTTTATTGGTATCGTTGTGGTATTCCATCAGTCCGGCGAAATATGTGCGCGCCTCAAGTGCTCATCAAAACAGTTCAGCAGCTGCAGATGCGCAAATAATGCTTGGCAAGATGACGCCTGAGGAAAGGGTCGGGCAATTGTTCCTGGTTGCATTTACCGGATCAACCATGAACGAGCAGTCCCAGATCTATGATTTGATCACAAGATATCATGTTGGTGGGGTGGTTTTACTCGCCGGAAATGACAATTTTGCCGCTGCACCGGATACGGTGAAATCTGCCTACCAGTTGATCGCACAGTTGCAGGGCGCAGAAAAAAAGGCTTCGGAAATTCAGCCTGCCACGCCGGATACCAGTACGCCTACGCCATTGCCAGTTCCTACGGCTGTTCCGGCAAATTACATCCCTCTTTTTATTGGTGTTTCCCAGGATGGGGATGGCTATCCAAATGACCAGATCCTAAACGGTCTTACCCCTCTTCCCGATTTAATGGCCCTGGGTGCCACCTGGGATCCATCTCTGGCCGAAAAAGTCGGTGTAGTGGCGGGCCAGGAGCTTTCAAGCATCGGTTTTAATTTATACTTTGGCCCATCATTGGATGTACTCGAATCACCTGAAGCCACTTTATCGAACGGTTTGGACGCGAATGTGTTTGGAGGCAATCCTTATTGGGTGGGGGCGATGGGAAGTGCATATATCTCCGGTCTTCATAATGGTTCCAACGGGCGAATCGCGGTAATTGCCGATCATTTCCCTGGTCGCGGGAGCGCCGATCGCCCTGCCGGGGAGGAACCGGCTACGGTGCGTAAGTCCCTGGAACAGTTGAAACAAATTGAGCTGGCGCCTTTTTTTGCCGTAACAGGCAATGCCCAGACTCCGCCGAGCGTCGCGGATGGTCTGCTGGTCTCTCATATCCGCTATCAGGGTTTTCAAGGCATCATTCGTTCGACAACACGCCCGGTCAGTTTTGATCCTCAGGCTCTATCCCAAATCCTGTCACTACCCGCCTTTGCATCCTGGCGCACAGCCGGCGGCTTAATGATCAGCGACGACCTCGGCAGCCAGACGGTCCGGCTCTTCTATGATCCGGGCGGCCAATCATTCCAGGCGCGTTTGGTGGCATTGGACGCCTTTTTAGCAGGTAATGATCTGCTAAACATGGGAAATATCGTTTCAAGCGACGTTAAGGATAATTATTCATCGGTGATCCAAACGATGGATTTCTTTACACAAAAATATCTTGCAGATTCAGCTTTTGCAAAACGTGTGGACGATGCAGATTTACGCATTTTGACCACTAAATACCGGGTTTACGGGGATTTCGCTTCTACAACGGTTGTCCCACCGGAAAGCGGGTTGGCGAATTTGGGGAAATCGGATGCGATCACTGTAGAAGTTGCGCGACAAGCAGCAACTCTCGTCAGCCCGGATAAGCTGGATTTGGAAACGGTGCTTCCGACTGCACCATTAGTAAATGATCATATCCTCTTTCTAACCGACACTCGTAATGGCAACCAATGCAGCACTTGTGGTGATCAGCCAATGCTGGCGGTTGATGCATTGCAGAATGCAATCTTCCGGCTTTACGGGTCCCAGGCTGGTGGACAGGTTATAGCCGGACGGCTTATTTCTTACTCGTTCGACACATTAGCAGAGATTCTATCAGGCGGTTTAGGGAATCCAGAGCTCGAAGATTCATTGAACCAATCGAATTGGGTGATTATCAATATGCTCAATGCCGAGCCGGAACAACCGCAGACGACACTCTTGCACCGTTTCCTGACCGAACGCCAGGATCTGGTACGTAATAAGCACGTTGTCGTTTTTGCTTTCAACGCCCCCTTTTTCCTGGACGCCACAGATATCTCCAAGGTGACTGCTTATTATTGTTTGTATAGTAAATCTGCGCCATTTGTGGAAGTGGCTGCAAGATTGCTTTTCCGAGAACTTTCTCCTGCCGGAACTTTGCCCGTCTCCGTGACGGGTATCAATTATGATTTACTTTCTGCCACCTCTCCCGACCCATCCCAGGTGATCGATCTTTTACTGGATTTGCCACTCCTTCCAACCCCCTCAGCCGGAAACGTATCGACTGTTCAACCTACCTCTACCCCCTCTTTGCGCGTCGGCGATACCCTTTCGGTACGTACAGGAATCATTGTTGACCATAACGGACACCAGGTCCCTGACGGAACCGGGGTTCAATTCAATGTTTCAGTAAATGGAACCGGTGGAGTTGTCCAGCAAATCAACTCGACAACAACCCAGGGTGTTGCAAGAGCGTCGTTCAATATCGACCGGCCCGGCCTGCTCTCGATCAGTGCCAGTAGTGATCAGGCAAATACCTCGCTCGTCTTGCAATTGAATGTCACCAGCCAGGGGTCCAGTGTGACGGTAGTCACACCCACTCCCATCCCTGAATTTACGTCCACGCCAACAGAAGTGGCATTCACACCCACTGCAACACCTACCCCTTCCTCGCCTATAGCGCAAGGCTACCCCGGCTTTACCGGCTGGCTGGCAGCGGTACTTGTGCTGTGTGCTTCCGGATTCCTGGCTTACTGGCTGGGTGATAAGCTCGCAGCGACACGCTGGGGAATGCGCTGGGCGATGTGCGTTATCCTGGGTGGCCTGCTGGCCTACACCTATCTTGCCATACGCATGCCAGGAGCGGCTGCTTATCTGCATAGAAATGGTTGGTCTGGAATGCTGGGGGTGGTTTTGTTAGGCGCCGCGCTTGGTTTTGGCAGTGCCTATGCCTGGTTTAAAATGTCTAGGGGATCAAGGAAGCCACCAGGCTGACCAGTAGTAGCCCAACGGAGGCCCATACAAGCACCCGTTCTGGTTTTCCCATGGCAAAATCACGGACAGGGTTCTTCGGGCGAATTTGAACAAGCGGCCGGACAGGTAATTCACGCGTCCCAATCAGGAACTGTCGCAATTCCTCAACTGAACCCGGGCGATCATCCGGATGCAGTTCCATCGCCCACAAAATGGCACGTTCCGTACGAGGACTGATGGCGGGATTGAGTCCCCGAGGCTGCGGTAGACTTTCCGGATGAAGGAAACGCTGGCGGGCGTCTGCAGGCGGAGTATTTGTCATTAGGTGATATAGGGTGCAGCCGTAGGCGTAGATGTCACTGCGAATGTCCGTATGTAATCCATCGCCACCATATTGTTCCAGAGGGGTGTAGAGCGCCGTACCGCGTCCTTGAATGACAGTAATGGTCATCTCATCCGGTACGAGTGCTTTAACCAGGCCAAAATCCACCAGCTTGAGGACACCATTGGGAGTGATCTTTAGATTGGATGGCTTTACATCGCGGTGGACGAGTGGGGGAGTCTGCCCGTGCAAATAGGTTAAGGCATCCGCCAGTTGGTTAGCCCAACTAAGTACGTTTTCCTCACTTAGGAAAGTGTTGTTCTGCTTGGCATCCAACATTATTGTACGCAGGTCTTTACCGGGGATGTAGTCCATCACCAGGTAATCGCGTGGGCCAACCGAGAAAAAATCCGAGACTTTAGGCAGATTGGGATGGTCCAGCCGCGCCAATACCGTGGCCTCATGCAGGAACTGCTGCCGGGCTTCCTTGAGTAGCTTTATTGGTACCGTGCGGTCGTGTTCGACTTCTTTGAGAGCGCAAAAGCGACCTTCCAATCGGAGGTCATCGGCAAGGTAGATATTACCCATGCCTCCTTGGCCGATGCGCTCATGAATGCGATAACGGCCGCGCAGTACATCTTCGGGTTTAAGCGCGACAGGCATATTGATCCGATTTGCAGCGAACGAAAAAAGCAGAACGTGGCTGGGGGTTCGGCGTATTTAGCCAGCGTTGCGAATCCGTTCATTCTTTGTTATATTATAAGCGTCTTTTGTCCTCTTGTTGTATAATTCATTTGGAGAGGATTGAGGTAAGCATGGAAGGGAATCTATCAGAGTCGCCTTTGTTGATCGCACAAAACGGGCCCCTAAAGGGCCAGCGTTGGACCTTAAACAAGCCGATGCTGATTGGACGGGAAACCACTTGCGAAATTGTGGTTGCAGACCGGATGGTTTCTCGATTCCATGCCCGGATTACCCCAACACCTGAGGGAATGTTACTGGAAGATCTGGATAGCAAGAATGGAACGCATTGCAATGGCAACCCTGTGGCAGGTCAGATGGTGCTAAAAGACGGCGACACAGTGCAAATTGCCCTAGCCCAGCAGTTCCTGTTCCTTACATCGGATGCGACTGTCCCACTAAGCGAAGCTGAGGCTCATCCGGGACGATTACGGCTGGATATGCGTTCACGTCGTGTGTGGGTGGATGATCGCCTGATCGATCCGCCGCTTTCCGCTCTGCAATTCCACGTATTACGAGTCTTATTCGAGAACCAGGGTCAGGTTGTAGATCGGCATCAATTAGTGACAGATGCCTGGGGTGAGGAGCAAGCCATCGGAGTATCGGATCAGGCTCTGGATGCACTCCTGCGCCGCCTGCGCGACCGGATTGCCGCCATTGATCCTGCGCACCCTTATATCATTACTGTTCGTGGACACGGCATCCGGTTGGAAAACCCGTCTGTGGATTAGAAGGAAAGAAAAACAATAAATTCCCCGCCAGGTTCATTCTAGCGGGGATGAATTTTAATTCATGCTCTTCTTCATTGAGAATCTCAGGACAGCCTTATATAAAGCCCGCAATTTATCGATGGTTTGGGCTTCAGCGCCCTGTGGGTTGGGGCCAGCCTGCTCTTCACTTCGCCCCAGGATGTTAACAATGATGGAGCTAAGTTCTGGGGTTATCTCATCTGAATGTTGTTCGAGCATTTTATTAAGAGCTGCCTCGTCAGGCGCGTCCAGAAATTCTTCCAACAGGGCCAGTTCTGGAGGCGGGGCGCTGGCTTGCTGTAATACATTGACGATTTGCTGAAGCTTGGGCATCCGCTCCGCATCGTTCTTCTGGTTGGCTTCCTGGAGGGCATCGTTCAGCACCTGTACGAAAGGATCGTTGATTTCCTGGATGTGATTAGCAGTAGCTTGTTGGATGTCTTCCGCGGCCAGGATGGTGTTCAGAAGGTCAGTGGCGCGCTTAAATTCGCTTGCAGTACGCTGGTCGAACAATTGAGTGATCTGCAGCAGCTTTTCACGCAAGGTTTCGAGTTTTTTGCGTTCGTCGCCCTTATTTTTCTCGATCCTTCCGGTCAGAGATTGAAAGAATGTGTAATCCAGACCGGGGCGAGTCATACTGACCAGGGCATTCAGACGATCATCATTGGGAGCCTCGATCAGGATGGTCAGCAGTTTCTCACGGTCGAGACCCTTCCCAGCGGCTTGCAAGGTCTTGATGGCCTCCTGCACCTCGTTGGCCTGTTCAGCAATCTTGCGTCCATAATCCGTCTCGGCCAGAAGTTGCTTTTGGAGGGCGTCCATCTGGGCAATATATGGTTCCTGTCCGCTGGTTGTTGCACCTTCCATCAGGCGGTTGAAAATCGAGAAAAACTCGGCGTCCAGCAGAACCGCTTCCTGCTTAATTATTTCTGAACGTGCTTCGGGGGTTGTCGCACCGAGCAGGCGCTCCACCAGGGTAACGCGCTTCTTCTGGGATTGGATCATTTCGGGAGTGATTCCGTCAGCTCCTAGGATGCGTTCGACAAGACTTTGGTAAGTCAGAAAACTCTGCGGTCTTAAAAGGTAAGCTTTACGTTTTTCGAGCGGCAGGCGGTTGGTAACCTGGGTAATGAGTGGTCCGACCATCTTTTCCTGATCATTGACCGCCATCCCCAACTCAGACGGGAAGTAGGTGAGCAGCAGTTCTTTATCAGCGTCATGGTAAACGATCGGGGTTGCCAGCGGGCCGTTATAGCCGCAATTCTGGCAAACGGCATAGTTGGAAACACCGCCCAGCAAGCGCTGTTTGGCGCCAGGGTCGGACGTGATGTCGAAGAGTTGTTCGATCTGGGCAACAACCGGTTGTCGGCAACGCGGACATGCGATTTGAGTTTTTTGAGGAGGCATCTCTGATTTCCGATTTCTTATTGCAAATTAGTGATTGAAGTTTAGTATGATAACCGGCCTATTTTACTTCAAAAAATGATTAATATTCTTAAAGTCAACCTACGGATCTATTTCCGCAATCCCTTATTTGGATTTATTTCCTCGGAAGTGAGAAGCAGATATAAGCACCGGAATTCGGATGTGGATCCACCCAGATGCGACCGCCGTGCGATTCAACAATCGCCTTGGCCAGATACAATCCCAAGCCGGCTCCCTTCGTCTTGCGGACAGCTTTGTCGGAGCGATAGAAGCGGTCAAAAACGTATGGGATGTCGCCAGGATCTATGCCTGGACCGTGGTCGCTGACACACACGATTACTTGCTCCGGTCGAACCTGACCGCTGATGCAAATCTCGCCGCCTGGAGAATATTTGATCGCATTTGACACCAGGTTGGTGATGACCTGTGAAATACGGTCTTCATCCGCCAGGATAATCGGGAATTTTTCCGGGAAATCCACTACGATGGTGTGCTTTTCAGTTTGTGTCCGGAAACGCTCGGCCAGGCGTTTGGCCAGAGTTGGAATAGAAATGTCTGACAGGTTTGGAGTCAGCCCGCCTGCCTGCAGACGCGAAGCATCCAGCAAATCTTCGATCATGGATGCCAGATGGTCAGCTTCTTCCTCGATCACGGCCAGACTGTCGCGGACGACGTTTTTGTCCCATTTTGCATCTTCACGTCGCAATGTGCTGACATAACCCTTTATCAGGGCAACCGGAGTCTTGAGTTCATGGCTGACGATGGAGACGAAAGTATTCTTGATTTCTTCGGCTGTCCTGAATTTGGTGATGTCGCGCACGGTAACAATAACATTCCGCAAGGTACCATCCGCAGCCAGCAAGGGGGCATATGTAATCCCGATCGGGAGATTTGGCGGCTCTGGACGCGCCAGGTCGCCCTCAACATACAGGTAGGCATTGGATGTCAAAGGCCAGCCACCGGTCTCAGCTTCCTCGAGAGTCAGGCCCTCCGGACGGCGCGCCCAACGGATAATTTCGGAGTGGGCTTTGGTCTGAATTTCAGCCCGCGGACGGCCAAACATTCGTTCAAAGGCGATGTTGCAGCGTTCGATGGTACGGTCGGCATTCAGGATAAGGATGCCATCTGCGGCAGAATCAAGCAGCGCATCCAAACGCTGCTTTTCATAACTGACCTGACCGTAGAGGCGCGCATTGAACACGGCAATGGCTGCCTGGTCGGCAAATGATTGTAAGAGCAGCTTGTCATTGGCTGAAAACAAGTCGGGATAACTGCGAAAGATAAAGATGACGCCAATCACATCCCCATGAGTGGCAAGCGGGATGCCGACGCCGTTCAATAACCCCATGCTGGCAGTGTAAGTCAGATCCTTTAACATCCGGTTGAGTTCGATCAGGTTGAGTTCAGCGGCTTTTTCTTCTGCCAGGAGCGGCTCGAGGTAACTCAGGAAGGCTGCCGGGATACCATGTGCCGCCACCACCCGCCAGCCGCTGGTTTCTTTTAAGGCAATAATCCCGGCCTGGCCAGCCAGCATTTCGATGGAGATGCGCAGGATGCGCGCGAGCAATTTATCCAGGTCAAGTTCCTGGGTCAGGGCACGCGCAATTTCTAGCAGGTAATCGCGTTGGCGTACGCGGAAATCGGGGAGCATAGGAAAATTTAAGGGTTTCGAATGAAGGTTTAAGATCGATTAGATTTTATCACCTTGATTGGGCCGGCGCGTAAGAATTATGTTTAAGGTGTGATGGAATCATATATAAAAAACACCCCAACTTTTTAATAGAGTCTGGGGTGAATTTCTTTCCTGCTTTTAGCTGGTTGTCCTCTACTTGCCTTCTTTTTCAGCCAGCGTGATTGCTTCCTCGAAGGTTTTCAGTCCTTCGTCGACTTCCGTTTGCGAGATGCTTAAAGGCGGGGCGATACGGATGACACTCTTGCCGCACGAAAGCAGGATCAAGCCGCGTTCGAACGCCAATTCAACCACACGATTGCAAAGGGTTTCATCCGGAGCCTTAGTCTTGCGATCTTTGACAAATTCAACACCAATCATCAGACCGATACCGCGCACTTCACCGATGGAGGGATGCCGCACCATGATTTCGTGCAAAGCATCCTGTGTGTACTGGCCAACTGTGGCGGCATTTTCCAAGAACTCATTTTCGATCAAATCAATGGTTGCCATGGCGGCCGCGCACGCCAACGGGTTGCCACCAAAAGTGTTGCCGTGCGAGCCGCGCGGCCAATCCATCACGGATTTACGGGCGAGGCAGGCACCCATGGGCATCCCGGAGGCAATGCCCTTAGCGATGGTAATGATGTCCGGTTCAACATCGAAATGTTCCATCGCCCACCATTTCCCGGTGCGGCCCATTCCGCATTGCACCTCATCTGCAATCAGCAGAATTTTGTACTTGTCGCAAAGCTCGCGCAGGGCGGGATAAAAACCCGCAGGTGGAACGATATATCCGCCTTCGCCCTGAATGGTCTCCACGAGGATGCCAGCCACCTCATCTGGCGGCAGGATGTGTCCTAGAATTTCTGATTCGATGTAGCGGACAACCGTTTCTCCATAATCCTCACCCGTTTGGCGCTCAAGAACGGGCCGGTAGGGGTTGGGGAACGGGGCATGTACGACGCCGTTCATCAGCGGATAAAAGCCGCGGTGATACGTGGGCTTGCTGGCAGTAAACGTTACAGCTCCCATTGTCCGCCCATGAAACGCACCGGTAAAGCCGATGAAATTGGTCCGTCCGGTATGATAGCGTGCCAGTTTGATGGCGGTTTCAACAGCTTCGGTACCGGAGTTACACATGAATGAGGCTGCAGCTTCTTCAAATGGGGCGATCTCATTCAATTTTTCACCCAACTCGATCCATTGTTCATGGTAGAAATCAGAAGAAATGTGGATGAATTTCGCGGCTTGTTCTTGTATTGCTTTGACCACTTTCGGATGGCTGTGACCGGTGGATGTGACTGCGATCCCGGCAGCAAAATCGAGAAAACGGTTGCCGTCCACATCCCAGACCTGTGTGCCAAGCCCGTGATCCATGACAAACGGCACCCCGCGCGGATATGATGGGGAGATGACGGCCGAATCGCGCTTGATCAGTGCTCTGGCCTTTGGCCCTGGTAATTTCATCGGTTCCATAAGAATTCTCCTTGCGCGAGGGGTGCTATTTTTCAGAAAGTTTGATATGTGCCTGTGCCAGAGATCCGAGCAGGCCGGCATCATCGCCTAGTTTGGCGGTTGTGAATTCCAGCCCATCCAAATAAGCTTTATCCATGACGTGACGACGCATGGAATCCTTGATCGGGTCGAGTAATAAGGCTCCACTGAAGGATACGCCGCCACCCAGAATGACGATGGAAGGATTGAACATATGCAGGAAATCCGCCGTAGCCTGGCCGATAAATTCTCCAGCACGGACGAAGGCTTCCCTGGCCAACTCATCCCCCTGATGGGCGGCTTCGGATATCTGCCGGGCGGTTAAAGGCCCGCAACCCAGGCTGGATTCTCGGCCAGCAGCGATCTGTTCGCATACATACTTTGCGATGGCCGGACCGGAAGCCACCGCCTCCAAATGACCGTGCACACCGCATGAACACACCGGTCCATCCGGTATCACGGTGATATGTCCCAACTCGGTTGCCATGCCCCGGAAACCTTCGATCAGTTTATCACCGCAAATCACCCCGCCACCGATCCCGGTGCTGATGGTGAGATAAACAATGTCATGATGGCCTTTCCCGGCTCCATAGAGCCATTCGCCTAAAACAGCCAGGTTGGCATCGTTCCCGATATAAGCCGGAACGTTATACTTTTTTGATAACAATTCGGCCAATGGATAATTCTTCCAGGCGGGAATATTTGGGGTTTCGATGATGATGCCTGTATAAGGATTAAGCGGGCCGGGTACAGCCGCACAGAGGATGTCGACCGGTTCATCCGGCCAAACCGAGTCGATCAGTGCCGTCAACCGGTCGAATACGCCGTCTTCCAAACCCCGCGAAGGCACACGCTGGATTTTAATCGGGGTGGTACTGTTTCGTGGATAAACGGCAACTCTTAATTGGGTACCGCCGATATCAATGGCAATAATTGCGCTCATCTCTTAAGCTCCTAGCACGAATCTCTGAATCAGCCTGGACGAAAGTAACAATAAATAGTGACAGCCGGATTCGGTTTTTTCTTCAGAACCGTTCAAAATTATAACATGGCGAATCTACAGCCTGGATATACTGAAATCGTTGTTCTGGTTGAGAAGGCTTCACAATCGAACCATCACTTTCCGGTACGTTCAAGCCGGTCCTTTACATCGTCCGTGAATCTTTGAATATAGCCTTGAACATATTCGGTAATATCTTTGCTTGTGTCGATTATCAACGGACTCAAATCCATTCCATAGGAAAGACCCAGAGCGAGGTCAACGCCATGGGATGCATAATAGGTGGCATTGGCACGCCGGCGTCCCATACTGGCCAGATCGTAGCGTTTGCCTCCAGAAATCTGAGAATCAAACACTCCCAGCAGGGCTAATTGAAGGTTCTCATGTTTGGTCAGGTTAAAGGCAACTTTGTCATCATCCATCATCCAGTCCAGGTCACGCCAAACCTCACTACCAAACAGTTTCTTTGGGCGTTCTGATTCTGGCAGGCTGCGGATGGCGCTGATGACCCGGCAGGCTACAGCCACATGCGTATCGTGTTTGTCGGCCAAGTTATGAGTATAGACAAATCTTGGGCTGGCTATTTTTATCAATGAGGCGAGATCGGCTACCGGCTCCGTTTTCGAAGCATCCTTAATGGCCTTGCTGGGGAAATCAAGCAGCACCTGGGCAGCATATTCACCCAGGATGGCAGCTTTTTTCTGCTCTTTGAAGCGGACGAGACGCATCTCTTCATCGGTATATTCTTTGTATAGATCGTCGCGCGGGCTTCCGCGCCCATCCGTGACGACCACTCCAGTAAACCAAAGGTCATTTTGCTGGAAACAATCCAGGATCGGGCCAGCGGCCATGATCTCGATATCATCCTGATGCGCGGAGATGCACATGTGGGTGGTGCGGGCGAGCGCTTCCTCGACCTGCAATCCGTCCGGGATGAATATTTCAGCTGTAGGTAAGTGAAATTTCATGAATAACTCCTTTTTATCTTCTAATAGCAGGGAGGCTTGCAGCTGCAATAGATTGTCCCACCCGGCGGCTTTTTTCATCAGGGAGTTGAACGTTGACTCTGGCTGCCAGATCCGGAAATTCGGATTTCAAAACCTGGTTTGCACCCTCCAGGATCATATCTCCACCGCTTCCGGATGTGCAGCGGCCCAGGATCAGCACGTGTTTGATGTTGTAGAAATCTGCGTATTGAGCCAGGCTATATCCCAGGTATATGCCCATACATTGCCATATTTGGTTGGCTCCGGGATGCCCGGCTTCCAATTTTTCCTGGATGAATTTTAGCTTATCGGCATCTGTAATCCCATCCGGGATAGTTACGCCAGCCTTGGGCGCCAGCCGGAAGACGCACTGCTGGGATAAATACAATGAACCCACGCCAATATCCCCGGACCATTCGTCCGCTGGTGCAGAAGGACTGAAATCAACCGGAGCAAAGGCCATTTCATTCAACCAGCCCAGGATATGACCGTTCACGTCCACGTAACCGGTCGCCTCGCTGGAGCCCATGGCGATGCCCAGGATGGCATTATCTTCAAGAGACATGGAGCCTGCCAGTGCGGTTACATCCCCATCGTTGATCACTTCCAGAGGAACGCCCAGCTCATCACGGATACGAAGGAACATATTCTTGATCTCGCCATAGCGTTCCTGCGGAATTGCCCGGAATAGGGATGCAACCATGGGACGGTTGTCTATATAAATCCCGGCCGAACTTCCTCCAATGGCATCAACGCGCGGTAATTTGGACGCGGCGGTTTTCAGTGCAGCCATCACCTCGCGGATGTGGTATTCGGGGTCAGAGTGTTTTCGGGGTTCCCAGATGACTTCTTCACTATAAATTGGCTGTCCATCCACCACCGCGCTTACTTTGCGGTCGGATGCACCCAGGTCGAATCCGATGCGGCATCCATCCAGGTGGCGTCCCAGTTCTTTACCAGCCTCATGCTCCTGCGGTACTTCGGAAGGTTCACAGGAGATCACCTCGAAAGTTTTTTCGTAGACCTGTTCACCCATAAAAGCATAATCAAATTTTCGATCTCCGTTTGGGGAATAGACTTTGCGTATGTAATCTCCAATAAAGCGCGGGCCGCCAATGTAGATCTTCCATCCGCCGCGTTGCCAGAGTAAAAATTTCACGATACGTTCAACGTAGTACAGATCTTCTCCAGCCCGAGGATGATGCTCCGGAAAGACGAGCGTCTCAAACCGTCCAAAATCTCCGTTGCTGCGCTCCATCCCAATAACGAGAGGAACTCCATTCCCAATCGCATCCCGGCGAAAGGCCCGGTTTGCGAGAGCGGCCGGACGAAAATCTGTGTCAAGAGGCGGAATAACGCGCGGCAATTCCAATTTAAATAGCTGTGGCATGCCAATCTCCTATTGCGATAAAACCGGATGAAACCAAGAAATTGTATTAAAGGGAAAGATAGCGGGCTCGATTATATTACGGTTTATGGAGAGTACTGTCCGTCAATGCTATATTTTCGGTTTCGCTGCGTCTGTAGTTGACTATTCGCCTAAAGACTGCTATTATCCTTGCAATGTCGAGGCGAGTTGAAGTCTGGTTTTTATCAGTACGCAGGAGGATCAAGT
>JADGQB010000290.1 GCA_017882145.1 Anaerolineales bacterium | reverse complement strand
GCTGTGGCAGCCGGCATGGCTCTGACCGTTTTCGCTTCGATGCTCTCGGCCAGGTTGACCCGCCGCGCCAGCGTGGATGACAATCTGCTCGACCGCATCGCGCAGATCAGCGGTTGGATCCTTGTCCTATACTTGTATTTCCGCTTCTGGGATGCCCTGGCGATGACCTACACTTACCAGCCCGGACGGACCGAAGGTCTGCAGCTGCTGACCGGTGGCCCGCTTTCGTTCAACTTCTGGGTGGGAGAAATCCTCCTGGGCATCATCGTCCCGCTGTTCCTGCTGCTCAACAAGCGCACCCGTGCGCTGCCGCTCTGGCGGATGCTGGCCCTGCTGCTGGTGGTGGGTGGCGTGGTGGCCTACCGTTGGGATACCAATATTTCCGGCCTGTTGATCGTCCTATCCTACCTGCCTGGCGAACCCAACATCGCCTATACCACCTACACGCCCTCGTTGATCGAATTCCTGGCAGGCGGGGGAATCCTCAGCTTCGGCCTGCTGTCTTTCTCGCTGGGGGTGCGCTACTTGAAGGTGGTCAATCACTTCAGCCCGTCCGTGCATGTCAGGGAAACCCAGCCCAGGCCCATGACAGAAGTCCCGGTCCCGGCCGGAGATTAAACCGTAGGGCAAAATGGCATTTTGCCCGTGTACTACCATAAAACATAAAATGTAGGGCGGAATGGTATTCCGCTGCTGCAATGACATAAAAATGGAGACCACCGGTTATGGTGGTCTCCATTTTTATTTCGATATTATTCAGACAGCTCAGGTCTCTTCCAGGGCACGCAGCTATTTCTCCAATGCCCCCGCTTCGATCCAGCGCTTGACCAGTGTCAATTCATCCGGGCTCAGGTTCAGGAAGTGGCTGGCGCTTTGGATCTTGACCAGCAGGCTGCCGGCCGCATCTCCTGGCACCACTACCACACCGTCCTTGCCACCTTTCATAATCCCGGCAAAGCTGCTCAGGTCCAGATTGGCGTTCGGCGCAGTACTGTTATGGCATGCCGTGCACGGGACGAGCAGAGGCTGGATGTTGGCATCAAACGTGGGTTGGCCCAATACTGGGGCCGGGGTGGGTGCCGGCGTGGGTTTGGGAAGCTGTGCCTGCAGGATGCTGCGCAGCGAAGGTGCGTCGAATCCGGCAAACGTGAACACTGTTCCGTGACAGGCGCTGTTCGAACAGAAGGAGGTGTTCGAAGTCCCGCCGGCATCCTTAACCGTATGGCAGTTGCTGCAGGTTGCATCGAAGGCATTATGGTGCAGGCTGATCCAATTCGGGTTGAGGTGCGAGTCGGGTTCCGGTCCGCGGCTGATCTCGATGTTGGCCACGAAATCCTGCGAGGTGGCCACTACCGGGATGGAATGGCACAGGTTGCATTCCAACGGGATGGCTTCCTGTTTGGCATCCATGTGTTTCCCATCGTGGCAACGGAAACAGCCGGGCGACTCGATGTGGCCGAGGTTGTTGGGATGCGTGGTCCAATCCACTTTCTGATCGACAAACACGGTCTGGCTGTAAATGGTTTGCAGTTCCGTGATGGCTGATTTGATCAATTTTATGTTTTTTGCATGGAAGTCAGTGTAGTACTGGGTGTAATAATTTTCCAGGCCTGCAATGCCGCTCATGGCGATCGGTTCCGAGCCATAGGCGACGCTCAAGACTTCGACCGCCTTCTTGCGAATTTCCGGGATCGTCGGAGAGATCAGGCCGCTCGCCATGGCGCTGTCAACCGAGTCGGCGGGCGCCGCGAAATCATGTGTTACGCGGTTATGGCAGGTGACACAGTCAACTGTTTTCAGCTGGTTGGCGGGGATCTTGGCAGGATCGATACCGGATTCCGTATCGACATAATCCGTGACCGTCCCATCAGCGTTATGCACGCGCACGAAGGGGATCTTCTGGTTCAGGGGATCCGGGCTGTAGTATTCGACCTTGCTCATGACGTGCCAGTGGATGCCCATCCCGGTTCCATCCGTCGTGACTCCCCCGCCCGTTTTCATCACCAGGTAAATATTGAGAGGCGTATTGTTTTGGTCGGGTGTGTAATGGCTGATGGTCAGCAGCTTTTCACCTTCGAAAGCTGCCGGCTGGTGGCACTGTTCACAGGTCTGGCGCGCCGGACGTGTCCGGCTGGCCTGCAGTGGGAAGGTGTAGGTATGGAACACCATCGAATATAGTTCATAAACATCTTCCGTTTTACGAGCAAGCTGGGTACCTAGAACGCTTCGGCCAATATGGCACTCGCTGCAGTACACATTGGCATGCGGCGAGTTCAGGTATGTGGCATTTTGAGGCGGCATGGTGTGGCAGGCATAGCCACAGAACGCTGGTGAATTGGTGTAATTCCATCCGTAGATACCCCCCGATACCAGGGCGATAAAAACAATCGCGATTACCAGGTAAGGTAGAATGATCAGCCAGCGCGGAGACCCGGCCGGTGGAAAAAAGAAACGTCTTAATCCAGCCCAGATACGTTTGAACATTGCAACTTCTCCTCACTCATTATTATATTACCTTTACTTACCATCGAAAATGGAAACGGGCTTCCAAGTTTTCGAGCATGGAAGCCCCGATTTTTTAAAAAAATTCCGGCTATTTCTCTGGCGCGCCAACCGCAATCCAGCTCTTAATGATGGTCAATTCATCCGCACTCAATTGGCCTGGATGGTTGTTGGCGGATTGGATCACGATCAGCTTGCTGCCTTCCGCGTTGCCCGGGATGATTACGACACCATCTTTAGCGCCCACCATTGCCTGTGCATACGTGGCGAAGGAAAGCCCGTTGGTAGCCAGGTTCGCTCCATGGCACGTGCTGCATTTGGTCTGGAACAGGGCTCCGACAGTCTTATCCCAGGTCAGCGCGTCGGAGCTGACCGCCCCCGGGGTGGCAGTCGGCAGCGCGGTCGGCCTGGGCGTGGGAGTCTGCGGAACGTATACCGCCACCGGGGAGGAAATCGGCAGTACGGTGGTGATGGCGGTCTTCTCTCCGGTGACGAAACCATATATTCCCAGCAGCATTACGGCTGACAGGACTCCGGCGATGGGGAAGAACACTACTTTTCGCTTATGGAGTGTTTTGGCGTCAATGGCCCGCTGGGTGAGGCCGGCCTTGATATCTGCCAGTTCGAGCGGGTGTTCATGCAGCATTTCATTTTCAGTTTGCTTGCCGGTCCACATGGCTTTGTTGAATTTTTTGATATGGACGCCGTACATGTGCCAGACCACGATCGCCAATACCGCCAGCAACGCCTCACCCCCGTGCGCGGCCTTGGCAGCCGGGATGATCTCGCCCGGCAGGAACTTGGAAGTGGAGATCGGATTCCACATCATGAACCCTGTGATCGCCATGATGACCGTACCCCAGATCAAAGCCCAATACTCGGCCTTCTCTTCGAACGTGTACCTTCCCATTTGCGGACGGGATTTTCCAAAGCCCAGGTTATAAATGAAAGCTTGCAGGGCATCCTTGACATCCTTCAGGTTGGGAAGCATGCTCAGGCTGGTCCGGCGCACGAAGATCATGTAACCGGTATCCAGGAAGTGATAGATCGCTAAAAGCATCAAAACGATCGCCGAGACGTGATGGATCATGCGCGTGGTCTCGATCCCGCCAAAGAAGGCGATCATTGCCTGCGCCCAGCCGGCCAGGGCGAATTTCTGCGGCAGCCCTGTCAGGCCGAGCAAGCTGAAGGATGCCAGCAGCAGTGCATGTGCAATTCGCTGCGTCCAGTGAAAACGCTCGTACTGCTGAGGCCGCTGCATATCTGCCTGCACAGGTGCCTTCGCATTGGGCGTCAATTTCTTCAATTGTTCCGGCGGTTTTACCGGGCTTGACGGTTGTTTTTGCTGCTCAGGCGTCTTCGACTCTACCACTTGTTTCGCTAAATCTTCAGATTGCTTTGACTCCTCTGGTTGTGTCGCCGCCTCGGCCAGCTCTAGCGACTCTTCCGGTTGATTCGGCACCCCTGCGGATTGCTTTGACTCCGCTGGCGGTGTTATCGCCTCGGCTGGCTGCTTCGACCCTTCCGCCTGTTTCGCTAAACCTTCATATTGCTTTGACTCCGTTGGCAGTGTCGCCGCATTGGCCGCCTGATTCAACTCTACCGGCTGTTTCGCCGCACCGCTGGCTTGCTTCGACTCCACTGGCGGTGTCGTTGCCTCGCCGGGTGTCTTTGCTGGGCTGATCTGCTTGTGATTTTTCTTCTTTGAGCTCATGCTTGCTTTGCTCCTTTACGGTGTTCCACCACTCGCCTGAAGATGTCACTCAGGACGAAGACCAGCATCCCGCCGATTACGGTCGGGATAAAGAACTTATAGAACAGGTTCACATAATAGACCAGCGCGTCATGGGTCGGGCTGGGGATGTAGTGGCTCATCCATGCGTCCGGGAAATTGGCGCTGGCGTCCGGATGGCAGCGCTGGCAAACCTTCAACAGGTTCTGTTTCATCGCCAGGCCGTAGACCGGGTCGTCAACCCGCTGGATATTGTGGACTCCGTGACAATCAAAACAGACCGGCTTGTTGGTGGCCTGGTCCGGCGAGTTTTTTTCAAAAAGGGTCACCGTTGTCCCGTGAAAATCCGCCACATAGGTATTCAATACCTGGGTGGAGATGCCGTACTTGCTCATGATGGAAGCATCCGTATGGCACTTGGAGCACAACAGGGGTGAATTTTGCCTGAAAGCCGTCGTGGTCGGGTTGGCAATGTTATGCACACCGTGACAGTCGATGCAGGTCGGGACATCCTGGTTGCCGCTTCCGATCAGGGCGGAGCCGTGTACGCTGGTCTTGTATTGGTCGTAGATTGCGCTGTGGCAGCGTGCACACACCTGCGGGATCAGGACACGCGCCCCCGGCAAAATTTTGCCGGTAGCTTTATCCGTAATCTGGGCCTGGGTGTGTGGGTTATGACAATCCGTACAGATGGCCGCGTTGGTATTCCCGCCTGCCAGGGCTTTTTGGTGGACTGAATCCAGGCTCTGGTCATATTGCTTGGCATGACACTGCTGGCAGGTGGTGTACATCTGCAGGGAAAAATCCCGCAGGCTTTGCGCCGTCAGGTCGGGGTGAGGAAAGCCGGAGATATTTTTGTGACAATCCGTGCAGTTCAAATCTTTATGGGCGGATG
>JADGQB010000289.1 GCA_017882145.1 Anaerolineales bacterium | reverse complement strand
ACCAGCGGAGTCGCGTAGACCGCATCCGGGGTCGAAAAGTGCCAGTATTCGCCGCCGGTCTCGGCATCCAGGGCATGAATGCGGCCATCGCCGGAACCGAAGAAGATCCGCCCGTTGGACAGCGCCGGAACACTTTCGATCGCTCCCTGGCTGGGGATCCCGTACGGCCAGGTGCGTTCGCCGCTGGCTGCGTTTAATCCATACAAGCGCCCGTCGTTCGAGCCCACATACACGGATGTTCCGCTCACCAGCGCGCTGGCATGCAAAGCTCCACCGATCGCCGCTTTCCAGGCTAATTTCAGGCCGGTGCGTTCCAGGGCGTAAAGCGCTCCATCGCTGGATGGGCAGTAAGCCAGCTCTGCGCTCAAAGCCGGGGTCGCAACCACTGCCCCATTGGTTTGGAAGAATCCCAGGCTCTGCCCAGTTCCCGCCGCATACACAAGGACTGCTCCGTTTTCGGCGCCCACCCAGACCTGTCTGCCGTCCGCGGCCGGGGCTGAGCTCAGTGCAGCCGCTGTTGCGATCTGCCACACGATCTGACCGGAACCCTGGTCCAGCGCCGCCAGGCTCCCATTTGCATATGCAACGAAGATCTTCCCCTCTGCGATCGCCGCGCCTACCGCTTCAGACTCGATCCCGCTGGAAAACCATGCCAATTTCAGGGATAGCCCCTCCTGGGGACGGGTCACCAGTTTTGCCAGGCTGTCTTGTATCGAACTGTCATTTGGTTTCAGACTGGCAGCCCGCTTCAGCACTTCGGCCGCCGACCGGCTGCGACCCTGTGCGCTCAGGGCTTTCCCAAGCCCGCTCAACAGCTCGGGGTCGTCCGGGTGCGAGATCAGCGCCTGGCGGTAGGTCAGGACCGCCTCTGCAAGGTGTCCCTCGGCCAGGAACTGGTCTGCCTGGCTCTTATACCGTGCAGATTCCCCCGCTGCGGAACACGCCGTCAGGTTGAGGCACGCTAGCAAAAAGACAATGAACGCAAATGGAAGTGGAAAGCCACGCCTGGACTTCATCCGGGTTCCTTATCGTTTACTTCTGTCTTCTTCTTCAAAAATATTCGAAAATGGCTAAAGAGTGAGCGGTGTCCCAAATACTTGTGCCATCAGCACAAGTATGAACTCCCGAAGGAGATCCCCAAAGGGATTTTGCGGGCTTCGCGATAGCACCCCCGGAACGCCCAGTATGGGCGAGGAGGGGGCGCCGCTCGACTCTATTATAGCCAGTACGAAAGCGCAATTCAAGTGCCTTTCGAACAGTGTTCGAGTCGGAAGAGTGCTAAGCATTGTAAAATCTCACCTTGTAATCCATCAACCCCAGGCTAAGGCTGTTTCCCTGCGCATCCAGCGCCCGTTGCCCCGTATAGCCGAAATCGGTGGCACTGATCTTCGCCAGGCCATCTATGTGCAGATCCCGCACCTCGCCAAAGGGATACTAGCGCCTATCCTGCCTGCGCCGGCCTGTCCTGGACGGACAGTCCAGGGTACCGCCCCGTCCTGGCCCGGACGGGACAGGGCAGGTATAGGTGGGCGGATGCCCAAGGCTGCCTGTCCTGGATGCATTTCCAGGGCTGCTGCAGGCTGCCCCCGCTGGCAATCTATTAACTTAAAATATTTAGAACCGTAACCGTTCGGGATAAAGAAGGGCGGATTACCATCCTTGAGCCATGAGCCCGGGGCTTAAGCCCCTGCGAATCAGGCATAACGATTTCTTCTCGCCAACTGGGGTGTCTACGGATGCAATCAAGGTGGATACAGGCATATCAAGATTATCCACACTAATCGTGTCCCATTTTAATTCTCCTATGAGAATTTATCTTGACATTCCAGAACAATAGTTCTATGATGGATATCGAAGTGGAATTGCTGTTTCCATCTCCTTATCCAGTCTTATTCGTTCCGCGGAAAAGGCAAATTAAGTGACTTTAATTCACCCGGCCTGTCCTAGCTTTCGAAAGTTTCCGGAAATTTCATTAATTCCTGGATACTCTCACTTGCCACAACTGAGCATCATTTCCGTAAACCATACCTTCTTACTTCTAACTTATTACTTTTTTCGTCCTCTCCCTCCATTGTTTCTATTGTTTGGGCCACTCAACCTTTCGTTTCTCTTCGTTCTTCAAAAACGAAACTTGTCCCCGCTTGCACCCCGAAGGGGCGAAAGGGGATACAGTATCAACCTGAAACCTATGGTAAGTAGCCTATAATAGCTTATCCATCCAGTAAATGACTCAATCGTCTTTTGTTCATCGTCCATTGTCAATCCTCAATCAGCAATCTAAAATCTTCAATCCCTCGTGGTAGAATCATTTTCCGGGCCTCTCTTGAATAACCGGGCAACTCTCCATCCCCGCAGGGGGACCTTCCTCCGTAGAAGCCATGTCCATCGCTGAATTTACGCTCACCCGTCGCCATACTACTGACCGGCGCAGCCACGTACGCTGGGTGCTCTCGTACGCCTTGCGCTATTGGTGGCTGGTGGTGATCATGTTCATCGGCGCAGTCGGGAACGCCGCCCTCTCGGCCTACGTGCCGGTGCTGACTGGTGATGCCTTCAATGCCATGCTCAAGCTGCCGCCCGAGACGAAAGTGCTGCTGCCCTTGGCGCTGCTGATGGGCGGCTCGCAGGTCCTGCGCGGCGTGCTGCAGTTGGGCCGTAATTTTGGGGCCGAATTCCTGGCCCAGCGTGTGGAACGCGACGTGCGCGATGAGCTCTACGTTTCGCTGCTCGGTAAAAGCATGACCTTCCACAACCTGCAGCCGGTTGGTGATACCATGGCGCGTGCCACCAACGACGTGCGCGAAGTCAACTACATGTTCAGCCCGGGCGTCAACCTGGTAGTGGGTTCGCTCATCTTCCTGCTCATGCCGCTCTTCTTCGCCCCGCATTACCACTGGTCGCTGCTGCTTGCACCTGTTCTTTTTACCATCTCCTACTTCGTCGCCCTGCGCGGCTACCTGAAAACCCTCGACCCGATCACGGAAGATGTGCGTGAAACCTTCGGCGTGATGAACACCCACCTCTCGGAAGCCCTGGATGGTGTCGAGACCCTCAAAGGCGCCGCCCAGGAGGATGCCGAGGTGGGCCGTTTCACCACCAATGCCCGCGTCGTTCGCAATAATACCGTCCGCCAGGGCGACGTGGAGGCCCGCTTTGTGCCGCTGCTGCTGTTTTTCATCACCCTGGCGATCGGCCTGGTGCATGCCATCCTCTTGTTCCGATTGGGCCTGATCAACACCGGCGATGTGGTCGCCTACTTCGGTCTTCTCCTGCTGCTCGACTTTCCCACCTGGACCTCCATCTGGGCCTATTCGCAGATCTCCTCCGGTCTGGCCGGCGCTCGCCGCATCCTGGAGCTGATCAATCGCGAAAACGATCTGGATCAGAATGCTCTTGGATATGCGCAAAGCATGCGCGGTGAGATCGAATTCCGCCTCGTCACTTTCGCCTATCCATCTTCCCCCTCTTCACCCTCCCCCACCGGGAGAGGGCAGGGTGAGGGAAATGAACCCGTCCTCCAAAACATTTCCTTCAAAGTCAAACCCGGCCAGACCGTCGCCATCGTCGGGCAGACTGGCACCGGCAAGACCTCGTTAATGAAACTGGTCAACCGTACCTACGACACCACCAGTGGCTCTATCCTGGTGGATGGCGTGGATGTTCGCGATTGGAACCTTGCCTCCCTGCGCTCGCAGATCTCGATCATCGAGCAGGATGTCTTCCTCTTTTCCCGTTCCGTCGCCGAAAATATCGCCTTCGGAAAACCGGACGCCACCCGCCTCCAGGTCGAAGCCGCCGCCAAATCGGCCCAGGTTGAGGATTTCATCCAGGAGTTCGAAAAGGGCTACGAAACCGTCATCGGCGAGCGCGGCGTGACCCTCTCGGGCGGCCAGCGCCAGCGCCTGGCAATCGCGCGTGCCTTTCTGACTGATCCGCGTATCCTGATCCTTGATGATTCGACCAGCGCCATCGACTCGGCCACCGAAGATAAGATCCAGCGCGCCATCGCCGCCGCCGCTCGCGGCCGGACCACGCTAATCATCACCCACCGCCTCTCGCAGATCCGCTGGGCCGACCTGATCGTGGTCCTGCGCAAAGGCCGCATCGCCGCTATCGGCAACCATGAGGAGTTGATGCGCACCTCCGAAGCCTATTCGAGGATATTTAGAGAATAGCTTTCAGCGCTCAGCGGTCAGCCAAAACTGACGGCTAAGGCTGAAAGCTGAAAGCTGCCTATGGGTTTTTACGAAGGCTTGAACGAAGAAAAATACGACCGCCAATATCCCGACCGCGACCTGACGCGCCGCATCGTGGCCTATTTCACCGCGCAGCGCGGGCGTGTGACGGTGGTTATCCTGCTGACCGTCCTGATGGCAGTAATTTCAGCCGCCGAGCCGGTGGTGGTCAGCCGCGGCTTGGACTCCCTCAAAGGGCACCCCAGCCTGTCCTCTGCGCTGCTGATCGGCCTGATCGTGCTGCTCATCGGTGTCGGCGATTGGGGCATCAATTGGATCCGGCGCCGCCTGACCGTCCGCACCGTTGGGGATGTGGTCCTCAATTTGCGCACGCTTTCCTTTCGGGCCGCCGTCGAGCACGACCTGTCCTTCTACGACCAGTTCTCCTCCGGGCGCATCGCTTCCCGTATCAATTCCGATACCAACGACCTGGGCAACCTGGTCACCATCATCACCGACGTTTCCGCCCAGATCTTCCAGGCCATCCTGCTCGGCATCATCATTGTCCAGACCGAGTGGCATCTGGCCCTGATGCTGTTTGCCTCCATGCCGGTCATTTTCGGGCTGGCGCTCGGCTTCCGCCGCCTGGCCCGGCGGGTCACCAAGAGCGGTATGCAGGCCATGGCCGACGTCAACTCGGCCATCAAGGAAACCGTCAGCGGCATCGCCATCGCCAAGAACTTCCGCCAGGAAAACAGCATCTTCAAAACCTTCAACGCCGCCAACCGCACCTCCTACCGGGTTAACCTGTGGCGCGGTTTTGTGCTTTCACTCGTCTGGCCGTCCCTGAACACGGTCGGCGGGATTGCCACCGCCCTCCTGGTCTTCGCCGGCGGCTTGAGCGCCGCCCGGGGCGCCGTCACCATCGGGGCCTGGTATCTGTTCATCTTGAGTCTGGGGCGCTTTATGGA
>JADGQB010000062.1 GCA_017882145.1 Anaerolineales bacterium | reverse complement strand
ACACCTGTAGCCCCGCCCGGGTTGCCGCGTGCCTTCGAGCCGCCCATCGTAGCGCACGGGATCTGCCCGGTCAGGCCGATCGAGCCATCCGCGGCCAGTTTCCAGCCCTGACCGGCCTGGCTAAACCCGGCAGCTTCCAGGCCCAGTGCGGCGTAGATCGAATAAACGTCATCGTACTCGAACAGGTCCACCTGCTCACGTCGCATTCCGGCCTTCCTGAGTGCCTGTTCCACCGAAACCTGTGCCGCCGCGAACCAGAGCGGGTTGGGGCGGTTGTGCAGTCCCAGTGTATCGGAAGCGCTAGCCGAAGCTGCGATCCGCACCAGGGGGTACTTGAAATCCTTTGGCAGTAGTTCGCTGCGAGTCAGGATGAGCGCCGCCGCGCCGTCTGCATTGGGCGCTATATCGAACAAGTTGAGCGGGTCGCTGACCGGTTCGGCTTTCTGGTAAGTCTCCAGGCTGATGGCTTTGCGGAACATGGCATTCTTGTTGCCGGCTCCATTGACATGTGCGGTCAGCGGAAAGCCTGCCAGTCCGTCCGCCGGCATTTTGAAATCATGCATGTAGCGGCGCGCCAGCATGGCCGCCTGGGCGGTCGGCGTCAGGCCCTGGATAGCCTCGAAATCACTGTCCGTCGCCGTGGTGATGGCCGCCTCAACATCCGGTCCAACCATATCGGTGAACTTCTCCACGCCCACCACCAGCGCCACATCCACAAAGCCGCTTGCCACGGCCATGTAACCCTGGCGCAGCGCCGCGCCTCCCGAGGCTCCGCCGGCCTCCAGGGTCTCGGCCTCGATCCCGGCTCTGTGACCAGCCTCCTCGATGTGCAGCCCACCGAAATCCGCCAGCAGCGTACCCAGGTGCGCCTGGCGCGACAGGTTGCCGGCCAGCATATTGCCCACATAGAGTGCCTGTGGGCGCAACCCTCCGGCGTCCTTGATAGCCGCCAGTATGACTTTCACGGCCAACGAGCGCAGCGATACATCCCAGTGTTCGCCAACAGGACTCTGTCCAATTCCAGCAATGACAACATCAGACATAATTTTCCCTTTAAATCCATCCATCAATCGCTGAATACTGGCACCTATTTCATTGCAATCTTCCCACGCAGGCGGGCATAAGTGGCGTAATCGATCTCGGTGCGGCGGGCGATGTAATCCTGCGTTTTGGGCGCTTTATCACGCCGCTCGGGCAGTTTGTCCGTGACGGTGATATCGAAAGCATCCGACCCGGCCCCGGAACCGAATGAAACCATCAGGATGTGGTCGCCGGGTTTGGCCACGTCCAGGATGGCAGTCAGGCCGATAATGGCCGCGCCTGCATAGGTGTTGCCGATGACCGGCGAGAGCAGCCCTGGCGCGATCTGCTCGGGGCTGAATCCGAGCTGCGCGGCCGCACGCTGTGGGAACTTGGCGTTGGGTTGGTGGAAGACTGCCCACTGGTAATCTTTGGCAGTCGTTCCGCTGGCTTCCATCATGGCTTTCCCGGCTTCGTGGATATGTTTGAAATAAGCCGGTTCGCCGGTGAAACGTTGGCCGTGCTCCGGGTACTTCTGGTACTCACGCCGCCAGAAATCGGGCGTGTCAGTGACGAAAGAGTAGGAAGAATTAATGACCGCCAGGCTTTCTTCCGCCGGTCCGATCACAAAGGCTGCCCCACCGGCTGCGGCGGTATATTCCAGGGCGTCGCCGGGCTTGCCCTGGGCGGTATCCAGGCCGGCTGCCACGGCATAGCGCGCCATCCCCGAGCCGACCAGCCCCATCGCCATGACCATCGCCTCGGTGCCGGCCTTGCAGGCAAACTCCATATCAGCCGCCTGAACATGCGGAGCGGCTCCAATGGCTTCGGCGACGATCGTCGAGGTGGGTTTAACGGCATACGGGTGCGATTCGGACCCGATCCAGACCGCCCGGATCTCGGCCGGGTCGATCCCGGCGCGTTTGAGCGCGTTTCGCACCGCTTCGAGCGACATGCTGACAACATCTTCATCCAATCCGGGTACAGCTTTCTCTTTGATAGGCAGTCCGGAGGTCTTGCCACCGGTCCAGACGCGTGCAACTTCCCTGGCTGGCAGGCGGTAGCGCGGTACATACGCCCCATAGCCGATGATGCCGACCGGGCGGGAGGGTTTTAAAAGAGTATTGGATTCGGTCATGCTGGTTCTCCTGAATTTATGACAGGTGATATCTATGACATGTGAAACATCTAAGACTTGTAAGATTTAATGCAGCGGCAATTGAGACATTGGCAAATTATTATCAACAATGATTGAAAGTTGAAAATCTTTGATCTTTATAAGCCCTGTACCTTCCCTGACTGCTTCAAAAAAGATCGGATAACATTGTGGTCCTCGGATCGAGCCATTGGACACATACCCAATTAGCCCAACCGGGATCGCATTTAGGAGATCTCGCAGCGGATAGACTCTGTCGTCCAGGTAGATCCAAAAGCGTGAGGTGAGGTGGGTAACGAAAGTCTTTCCATTATCTTCTATCGTAATTGAATTATTGATGAAATCGCTCAATATGCCGGGTTCCGGCGTTACACAGGGCCCTGGCAAAGGCGTAAAAGTTGGGATGGCTTGAAGCGTTTGCATTTCCTGAGTCTGTTCCGATCCCGACGTGCCAGAAATCGCTGGAGGTATTGTAATCGTCGGCTCCATTGTGGCATTGGAAACGAACCTTGAAGGTGAGCAGGCAGTTAGCGCGATGGCAAGAATGTAAAGAAGAAAACCTGCACGTTTCATGACTATTTCGTTTTCTTCAAGATCTCTTCGGCTCTATCTATTCTAACTGTTTTCTCCGCCACCATCTGAGCGGCGACCATCTCGATCTGCTTACCCACCGCCCCGGCGGCAATCGCCACCTGCCGGGCATGCAGGGACATGTGTCCGCGCTGGATACCTTCAGTAGCCAGGGCACGCAGGGCCGCCAGGTTTTGCGCCAACCCAACCGAAACGATCACCCCGGCCAGTTCGGCGGCTGTCCTGACGCCCATCAACTTTAGCGCGGCTTTGGCTGTGGGATGCACTTTGGTGGCCCCGCCGACGATGCCAACCGCCATTGGCATTTCGAGTTCACCAGTGAGATTCCCATCCTCATCTTTGCCCCACTTGCTCAGGCTGGTATAACGCCCCTCCCGGGCGGCATAAGCGTGCGCCCCAGCTTCTATGGCGCGCCAGTCGTTGCCGGTCGCGATGACCACCGCGTCCACTCCGTTCATGATCCCCTTGTTGTGAGTCGCAGCCCGGTAGGGATCGGCCGCGGCAAAGGCCCAGGCTGCGATGATCCCGTCCCGCACCTGTTCGCCAGTGTAGGGTGAGAGGTTATCTTGGCCTTCGGGTTGAAACCCCAGTTCCTTCAGCTGGATGGTGCAAGCGGCCTTTGCCAGCCGCTTGTCTGCCAGGTTGGAAAGGATCTTTAAGTGCACATGCCCACCGGTGATCTCTTCCAAATGTGGGGCCAGTTTTTCGCAGGCAGTATTGACGGCATTGGCGCCCATGGCGTCCCGCACATCGTAGATTAGGTGGACCACCAGGAATGCGCCAATCGGCGAATCTTCGATAATACGGACTTCCAAATCGCGTGCCCCGCCGCCAAATTTATTCAATAAGGGATCGACCTGATCGGCTTCAGCAAGCAATTCGGCTTTGTGTTCATATAACTTCATGCTTGCTGTAATTAAATCCTTAACTCCCAGCACTTGAATCTGCCCAATCATTTCCGGGGCAGAGGTGGTAACTGTAAACCCCCCACCGGCGCGCGCCAATTTCGCCATGAACGAAGCGCCTGCCACCACCGAGGGTTCCTCGATCGCCATCGGCACGAGCACTTCGCGACCGTTAACGATAAAGTTCAGCCCAATGCCCAGCGGCAGGCTGAAGGTCCCGACCACATTTTCGATCATGTGGTCAGCCTGTTCATCCATGAGCCCATTCGAGCTTTTCAATGCCGAAAGTTCATCCAAGGAGAGTCCAGCCGCTTTGGCCAGTTGCTCCAACCTTTCATCCAACGGCAGGTTATAAAATCCGGGTATGCGCGCAGTCGTCATATCATCAAATCCCTTTTACGTGTACGGCAGGTTGTATTTTATCGTACCAATCTGGCAAAAGCTATCAGACTCGCCGGCCGTTTGTAAATCAACCTGGATTCGAGCAATTATGGCATTGGTGGGCTCAGGAAATTATCCATTATGCTTAATTATTACACCGCCATCCCAATTTTCGGAAGCTGCTTGTCATATTAATAACATCTGGAGTAAAATTGTCTGGATTGTCGAGGTGACTTAATGCTCCTGACCCGTGAAGAGCTACAAGAGAGACTAATTGCATTGCATCAAGCGAGCCTGGAACTGGTAAAAAATGTCTCGCTCGAAACATTATTGGAACGGATTGTCTCGATGGCCTGCGAGCAGTCTGGAGCAAAATACGGGGCGCTGGGCGTCCTGGGGCCGGGGGGCGATCTTAAACAGTTTATCACTGTCGGCATGAGTGCCGAAGAAATTAAACGTATTCCCCACCCGCCGCGTGGGCTCGGTTTGATTGGCGCAATGATGCGCGGGAATTCCGGCAACATCCGCATCCCAGAGATAAGCGACGATCCGCGTTCGGTGGGTTTTCCA
This sequence comes from Anaerolineales bacterium, assembly GCA_017882145.1. Taxonomy (GTDB): domain Bacteria; phylum Chloroflexota; class Anaerolineae; order Anaerolineales; family Villigracilaceae; genus UBA877. The sequence continues at coordinate 10,107 of JADGQB010000062.1, read as the reverse complement.
ACCGGCCATCCCGGGATGCACTCGTTGTTGGGTGTCCCTATCCGCCAGGGAGGCCGGCAGTTGGGCCAGATCTACCTTACCGAAAAGATCAGCGCCCCCGAGTTTACCGATGATGATGAAACCATCATCGAAATGCTGGCGGCCTATGCCGCGGTTGCAATCGATAATGCCCGCCTATACGAGAATTTGCAAAGCCGCGACCAGATCCTTACCCGCCGAAATGATGAATTGGCACTTCTAAATCAAATTGGCACGGCCCTGTCTTCTTCACTCGAGCTGGATGAAATCATGAATAAGACCCTGGCCCTGCTGATGGCGCATTTCAAAGTGGAAGCCGGGGAAATTTTCCTGCGTGAAGAAGACGGCGAAACCTTGCGCCTGGTGCTGCACCGGGGTGAGGCGGCAGAAGCGTTCTGGACACGAAACCGCTACAAAATGGGTGAGGGCATGGTTGGCCAGGCTGCACAGACAAAAAAGCCGGTCGTCAGCAACCATTTGGAAAAGGATGAACGTGTCACCCGGCAGGCAGTGGTCAAGGCTGGGTTCAAGCAGATCGCCTGCATCCCATTGACAGCCCTCGGCGAATTAGTGGGCGTGCTGACCATCGCCACCCGCAGCAGGAAGCCCATTTCCAAGGATGAACTCGCCGTGCTTGTCTCAGTAGCAGCCGGCGCCGGAACAGCCATTGAAAATGCCCGCTTGCATTCCAATGTCCGCCGGGTAACGATCCTCGAGGAACGTGAACGCATTGGAATGGATTTGCATGATGGCATCATCCAGTCCATTTATGGTGTCGGCCTGTCCCTAGAAAATGCCCGGGCCGTGCTGCATGAGGATCCCGAATCTGCCGACAAACGCCTCCAGAAAGCCATGGATGACTTGAACCGCACCATCCGCGACATCCGCAACTACATACTTGATTTACGCCCACGCCAGTTACGCGGTGAAAGTCTGATCGAAGGTCTCGGCAGGTTGGTTTCCGAGTTCCGCCAGAATACAAAGATCGAAGTCAGCCTGGCCGGACCAAAAGATCCGCTTTCAGATCTGAAACCGGTGAATGCCATGGCTTTGTTCCACATTTGCCAGGAAGCCCTCGCCAATATTGCCAAGCACGCCAATGCCAGCAAAGTCTCAATTGATCTGTGGAGTACGTCTGACCGTGCCCTGCTCGAGATCCATGACGATGGCGCTGGTTTCGACCTGGAAAAAGCCAGTAAGACGGTCGGTCACGGCCTGGCCAACATGCAGACGCGCGTCGCTAATGTGGGTGGCGACCTGGATATCATCACCTCTCCAGGGGAGGGAACTACCATTCTCGCCTGGGCGCCGCGCTCTCCAAGCCGGGAAGGCGAATAAGCAATCCCCTTCAAAGTGCGAAGCCCAATTTTTTGCGTTTCACACACTCCCTGCCCTGGCATTGTGCCAATTTGGATTTTTTAAGGTTAGATAGGGACCTTCCCAGTATACGTAATAGTTTATCCCTTCCCCCCAAGATGTGGCGACAAGCTACGTTAGACCCGAGGCGGTGGGGGCGCGCGTTCACAGGCATCCCGATTATCTGGCAAGGTCTCTGGCGATGTTTTTCTTAAGGATTCGCATGTCTTAAAGATTCCCATGTTTTTAAGCAAGCGTAGGTTGCACGTATGGAACAATCCACATTTTTCTGCTAGAATGTGGCTAAGGTAATGGATAGCGGGTACTATCCCCCCCAATCATGTAGGACTGTAAGAATATCCATTTTATGGAACCAAGGGACTTCCCACTGCGCAAGCAGTGGGCTTCTATCCCTGTACTTAAACGCCGACTTATTCATTCTGGAGGAGGAAAAGATGGACGCCGAGCAGGCCTGGCAGTCAGCATTGGGGCAACTCCAGATGGAGATGCCAAAAGCATCCTTTGATACCTGGGTACGGGATACCCGGGTTGCATCCTACGAAGACGGGCTGTTCACTGTTTCCGTACGCAATGCCTATGCCCGTGACTGGCTGGAAAGCCGGCTTTCCAGCACGGTAACCCGCCTTCTGATGGGCATCATGAACCGCTCTGTGGAGGTGGACTTTGTTGTCTATTCCAGCGAGAGTGGTGGAAACATTTCGGTTAATTTGGTAACCGTACCCGTATCTGCAGCCTCCCACCCAGGTCCGGATGGGTCAGCCCTTTCGCAAGCAGCGCAACACACTTCGAACAACCTCATGGAAGATGCCATCTCAGGAGCAGAAGAGATATCAACTTCCTATCCCAAGAGCGCTTCTCTAAATCCTCGCTACACCTTTGAAAATTTTGTTGTCGGTCCAAATAATCGGCTGGCGCATGCCGCTTCGCAAGCTGTAGCTGAAAACCCGGCCACAGCTTATAACCCATTGTTCCTTTACGGCGGCGTTGGGTTGGGCAAGACGCATTTATTGCATGCCATTGGAAATTATTGCCAGGAACACGGACAGAATGTACTATACGTTTCTTCCGAAGAATTCACCAACGATATGATCGGTGCCATCCGGTCGCATACCACCCAGGCTTTCAGGGAAAAATATCGCTCGGCAGATGTACTGTTGGTGGATGATATCCAGTTCATTGCCGGCAAGGAATCGACGCAGGAGGAATTCTTCCACACTTTCAATACCCTGCATGGGCAGAATAAACAGATCATCGTCTCATCGGATCGCCCGCCCAAGAGCCTGGTGACATTGGAAGAACGTTTGCGCTCACGCTTCGAGTGGGGCCTAACGGCTGACATCCAACTGCCTGACCTGGAAACCCGCCTGGCAATCCTGGGTTCCAAGGCCGAGCGCCTGGGGCGAACGGTGCCCGCCGAGATCATGGAACTTATCGCCCGCCGGGTTCAGTCGAATATCCGCGAGCTGGAAGGTGCTTTGAATCGCATTGTGGCCTTTGGCGATCTGAGCGGCATGGCTTTGACTCCGCAATTGGCGGAAGTGGCTCTGGCTGACCTGCTCCCCCAGCGCGGGGATGTGAAACCTGCTGCTGTAGTGGACATGGTTGCCAAGACCTTTAACCTGTCGGTTGAGCGTTTACTTTCTCCGGATCGCTCGCATGATGTAGCCCTGCCGCGTCAAATCGCCATGTACTTGATGCGTGAAACTAATGTATCCCTGCCTCAAATCGGTCAAGCTCTGGGAGGACGTGACCACACCACGGTCATGTATGCCTGCGATAAGGTGGCGGATCTGTTGGAAAGGGATGACCGCCTGCGGACACAGGTTGGGCAGATCCGGCGGCAACTGTACGCATAGGTGCCTGGATTAGATTTTATGATTCACCCCTCCAGAATTCTTTGGAGGGGTGATCTTATTAGGTAGATGGCTGCCTAAGCCAGAAGGTGGGAGAGCAAGATCCGGATGCCAATCAATATCAGGATAATTCCCCCGATAATTTCCATCCGCTTCCCAAATTTCTGCCCAAGACGGTTCCCCAGGTAGATCCCAAGCCAGGAGATCAGCCCGGTGACCAGGCCGATGACAACCGCCGGGTACCAGATTGTTACGCCCACCACACCCAGGCTGAAACCAACTGCCAGGGCGTCGATGCTGGTAGCAAAAGCCAGCAGAACCAGCGTCCAGCCACGTGAAGGGTCATTCTTCTGTTCCGCATTGGTCGGATCAAACCCGGAACGAATCATGCGGATGCCTACAAATGCCAGCAGGCCGAAAGCCACCCAATGATCATAAGCAGAGATATAACGTACGAGGGTAGTTCCGGCAAACCAGCCGATAACTGGCATAAAGAACTGGAACAACCCAAAATGGAATGCCAATCGGAAAACAGGGCGTGGGCCAGTGGTACGAGGCTGCGTCCCTGCGCCGAGGCAAACGGCAAATGCATCCATGGACATACTTAATGCAATCAGGAGGATCTCGTAGAAATTCATTTAACCTCGCGCAGGGGTACACCCTACGAGAATTGGGCGGTAGCGAACATCTCGAAAGGTCACCCCTACCGAATTATGCTTTCCAAATGGTGAAGTCCTTCAAAATGGACCCCCCTACGAACTCCCGCAAAATGGAATTATCCGGGATCAAATCCATCTCCACCGGCAGGAACCATTCCAGGAAGGCCAGCAGGCGCTTGGCTTCGATGTATTCCGGGGTGCCGTGGGGCACCTGGCGCAGGATGGGTTCTGCCAGTGGTTTTAGGCTGGAAAGCTCGTAAACCAACGCCGAGTTAAACATAGCATCGGCGTTTTCCTGGTAAGGGAAAATATATTTCTTCTCACCCCGGCGGACTGATTCCCAGCGGTTGATGGTCTGGACAGCCGTATAACCGCGCTCGCGAAAATCCCGGACGATACGCCGGATCAGGCGGGTATCGGTGGTTGAAACGCGGTTATGACGGTCCAGGTTGAGTTGGGTTAAGGCAGAGACATAGATCCGATAGGCGCGTCCGGCCACCTGTCCAGGCACGAGCCGGGGATCCAGGCCATGGATGCCTTCCAGAATGATGATATGCTCCGGTCCCAGTTGGACGGTTTCGCCGATCTCACGTTTCCCAGCTTTAAAATTGTATTTGGGCAGTTGAACTAATTCCCCGGCGATCAGGCGTGACAAATCTTCCCCCAGCAAGCCAAGATCGAGGGTTTCCAGGGCTTCAAAATCGAACTGGCCATCCTCCCCGAGCGGCGTTTTTTCCCGGTCTACAAAAAAATTATCCAGTTCCAAGGCAAAAGGCGAGAGACCCAAGGCAAGTAATTGAACAGCCAGCCGGCGGGAAAAGGTAGTCTTTCCGGAAGAGGAAGGCCCGGCAATCAAAACTACGCGGGCATTTTCGCCGCGCCCGGCAATCTGTCTGGCGATCTCGGCGATATTCTGCTCGTGCAAGGCTTCCGAGACGAGGATGACGGCACGGCTGCGTCCATCCTGAATGGCGTCATTCAACTCGCCCACTGACCCGATCCCCAGGCGCGCCAACCACTGGCTATATTGACGAAAAGCAGCCAGCAGCTTGGGGTACTCGGGCATCGGGGAGATGCTGGTGGGCGAGCGGCGTTGAGGGTAATGCAGGATAAAACCGTCTCCAGCCGGGACCAGGTCGAACCATTTCAAATAGCCGGTGGAGGGCACCATATATCCCTGATGATAATCCCGATAATCATCCAGTTTATAAAGGGTTACATATGGTTTCTGTCGATAGGATAGCAACTGAACTTTGTCGTGATAGCCTTTGGTTTCGAAGTATGCAGTGGCTTCCGCCAGTGAGACTTCCTTGCGGCAGAAAGGTTCATCCTTTACAACCCAATCGCGCATATACTTGTCCAGCGAGGCCAGCTCAGTTTGATTAAGAGGCGGCCGGTCGGTGATCTGGCAGAAATAGCCGCCAGAAGAGACCGAGTGGTCGATGGTCAAATGGCTTGCAGGGAAAAGATTGGAGAAGGCCGCGCTGAGCAGAAAGGTTAAAGAGCGCCGGTAAATTCGCGCCCCATCCGCGTCGGCCATTGTTACCGGTGCGAGCCGGGTTTCCATCTGGATTTGGTAGGTAAGCTCACGCAGATCAGTATTGACAACCGCGGCTACCAGCGGCGCGGCATCGGAAGGATAGTTCGTTCCTAAAAACTCACCGGCAGTCGTTCCACGCGGCCCGGATAGCACTCTCCCATCCGGCAGGTGAACTTCCACTAAATCGCTTTCGGTGATGGTTTGGATTTTATCGTTCATATCAATTAATCAACCTCAATAATAGGCGGAGGTTTATCCTTTTCAATTCTGTTCTTTTACTATTTCCAATAATTTTTCAGGCTGGCCGCTGTATTGTGCCAGCGGGATTTCATTGTGTGTCAAGGCCAATAATATCCCGGTCAGCTGTTTGTTGACAGGTGTTGATACGTGGAATTTCTCACCATAGCGGACTACGGCACCGTTGAGCCAATCCACCTCGGATTTACCGCGGCCGGCATGCAGATCAATATGGAAGGAGGGCATCTTTGCGCCCCGTCCTCCTCCGACGAACCTGACCATCATCGGACGCGAGATAAAAGCCGGCAGATACGCAGCCAGCACCAGCAAACGAACCGGTGTTTTGGGTGTATCCACCACGCGGATGCCCTGGGCTTTCATTACCGCCAGCGCTTCGTGCAGCATGGCAATCTCGAGCCGGAATAACCCTGAATGCGCCAGCACGGCACTCGCTGGCATATCCAGGATGGCTACAGTGGCATTAACCATCAGGTTGGTCAACATTTTCGACCATTTCATGTCGGTAGGTCGTGGGTAAAGGCGCGCGTTCAAAAAAGCGCCGTTCATTGCCTCCCAGAGGCACAGCGAGAGTGGGTGCCCGTCTGCCACGCCGACACCACGCAGCTTTTCAAGCACGATATCCCCAACTGCACGGCGGGCTACGGAAGAGGTCACCGTCCCGGCAATAACCTTATCGATTCCAAGCACGGCAGCCAGGGCCGGTTCATTGTCCACGCCGTTGGAGAGACAAAGGACCGGCGGCATTTGCGCCGCGAAGGGTTTAATTCCCTCAAGGGCAGAGGCAGTGTCAAAGGATTTAAGGGCATAAATGGCAGCATCGAAAGGGCCCTGGCGGATGGCTTCCGAGAGAGACTCAGCGACTATAAATTGGTCCGGCGGAACTGTAAGGGGCGAATCCTTGACGGTCTTTAATTCAAGCCGCAAGCCGCGTCCATGCAATTCTTCTGCCACCCCAGGTTGCTCCAGGAATACCACATGATGCCCGGTCAAAGCCAGGCTGCCGCCGATATAGGTGCCAATGGCACCCGCGCCGAATATCAGGAAGTTTAATTTTTCCACCTTAATTTTCCTTCCAGTGGCGGCGGTCATCAAAATTCAACATGCGCCAATTGTGGCGTTCCGGCTGATATGTAAACGTTGCGAAGGTGGTGTTATTGAACGTAAAACGCGGCCCGCCGGAATCGGCCTGCACCGGGATACCCAATATGGCATACAATGCCATATTCAGGACTCCGCCATGAGCAACTACCAAGTAATGCCCTGGCCGCCGGTCAAGGATATGTTGAATTGCCCGCCCGGCTCGCAGATAGACTTCCCAGCGGCTCTCACCAGTCTCCCCATAATGTGAATAAGGTGTCATGAAATCCGGCCGTGGGGCCACCTGTTCAGCCTGGTCAGGTGTCAGACCAGCCACAAGGCCATTGTTAATTTCCATCCAATCCGGGTCCAACTCAAGGGAAATTTTAAGTTTCCGACTGATAATTTCCGCCGTCTGGCACGCGCGCAGGAGCGGGCTGGCGACACACCAGTCGAAGGTCATACCCTCGTTCTGCCAGCGTTCAGCCAGCGCCTGCGCCTGGAGACGTCCCCTATCAGTCAGAGGAAAATCGGCATGACCCTGGAAGCGGTCTTCAACGTTCCCAACCGATTCGCCGTGACGCAAAAAGGTAATATGGTAAAAAGGCATGTCAATCATGGGAAGGTATTTTACCATCAAGGTTTTCTGCGATAAATGATTAAATATGAGGCAGGGTCGCAGGGATTAGCGGGTATGGTCTGAAATTGAACATACTTCGAAAGATCAAGCTTGCTCGGGTAATCCGGTCTCTGGTACCAATTCGGTCCAGCCACAATAAACGTTGACTCTGAGAGCCATTGCCCGGCCAAATCCGTATTCCAAAACCCCTTCTTCAGCAACTGGCCTGGCACTCCACCTGACCGATAGTATGCTGATGCATAAATTTGAGGGTAATAAATATTGATCTTCGGTGCGTATAATAACGGGACAGCAGTATCCCCAGCCCAGTAAATTAAAGAATTCTCTGGGATACGGTTGTTCAAAGTATTGCCAATCTGGTCGTAAGCATGGAGAACATCTGCTTGGCATATTCCCTTATCCCGGTAAGTTCCTCCCATCAATGGTGAGAGCAGCACTCCTGCCGCCAGCAAGGTTGTCAGTATAAAAACGCTGAAGGAAGCTCCAATTATCTTCCTTCTTCGAAAACTGATAAAAATTAAATTTCCAAGGATCAGAAGAAAGATTCCCAGAAATAAGCCCGCGAAAGCGGAGACTGGCGCTCTGCTGGTCCAAAAATCCTGATTGAATTTATTGGCGAGGATATCCCTTAGTGAGATAAATGGTACCCAATGATGTGGGTCGAGGCCACGGTTGAATGCCGGAAACTTGAAGTTTAACAACCAGGGCCCGAATCTATCAAATGTCGCATATCCCAGCCCCAGTGAAAGCACCAAAATGAATAGAATGACCGCCGCCCGTCTGATTTTTGAGAATTTCGTTCTCCATGAGGTGAATGTAACAATAATAAGCAGAAAAACGATAACATCGAAAAAGCTCAAATAAGGGGTGAAACAGAAAGTACAATTAGCCGCGGGGTTTGTTGCAATAAAGGGTGCGTAGGCATGTAGCAAGGCCAACGTCAGGAATAAAGTCGCGAGTAGATAACCTGCCCGCTTATACACCTGGCTTTTCCATTCATTTTGTCCCGGCCAGAGCAAGACAACCACCCCGAATCCAATTGTTGTGAAATAGTGAAAACGAATCCCCTGGAAGAAAGCCAACAGACTGGCCGAAAGGTCGTGTGTAATTGGCGCATTTAGGTCAGCTGGCGGGAAGCGGAATGGATCCAGGAATGGTGTCAGGCGGGCGGGCAGCCAAATCGCCCAGAGTTCCAGGATGTTGGGCCAATAGATGATATGGATCACCAGGATCGGTAACAGGCAGCCAGCGATCGCCCACCATCCCCTCTTTTTGCCATGTTGCCAAAAGACATATGCCACCATTATGGGAATGACAGGGGCGAGATTCTGGCGCGTCATCACCGCCAATCCGGCCATTATTGATCCAGTAATGATTTGCCATATTGAACGACCTTCGCCCAGCAGGAACGCCAGGGAACAGACGAGAAGACATGCCACCAGCGCCTCAGTGATAGCCAGACTGTATATCTGGATGGAAATTGGGGTAAGCGCTATCCCCCAAACAGTCGCTGCCGCCCACCACTTTCCTCCAAACCGCCGCGCAGTGCTCCACAAAGCGACGACCATCAGCAGCCCGCAGAAAACTGAAAAATACCTGCCTGTCTGCAGACTTGATCCAAACCATGCCTCGATTTTTCCGGGGATCAGAAACGCCAATGGCGCATACAGGCCGATCGGCCCATAATCTTGAAAAGGTCGGATAACCCCTCTGACAAATAAGTTACCAATATATAAATATACACCTTCATCCAGGAATGATGTCTGGATATGAGCGTACACCCAAGCCTGTATGAAATACAGAATAAACCCGATTGAAGTTAGAATCTGGGCTACCCAAGGATGATCCTTTAATTTTTGGATCGATTTCCCGATCATCTCATTTTTCCAAGTCCAAACAATTAACTGCCTTTCTCGATAAACTTACCATAACTTTACCCCGTGCCTGTCTGCCAGGATCTCGAGCGTACGCTTAACTTCGGCCGCTTTTCTCTCCCCATTCCAACCGAGTGATTCGCCAAGATTGTCCGCCAGTTCTTCCACCACCGGCCGGGTTAATTGGCCCAGGTAAGCCAGCAGGGTACGGCGCAATACCAGATCGTCAAGATGGATGATCTTCTCACGTTTCGCCATGGCGGCAATTTCGAAACGTGTATAGTGCGGGTCGGTTTTGAGCGCAAAGGCCTCTTTCCCGGCACCGATGGGAAGGGATTTGGTATCGGTTTTACGCGGCAGGTTTAGGAAAGCCAGGGCACGGTCGGTAACTTGTTCGGAAAAGGCCCGGAAGCTGGTCCACTTGCCACCTACCAACGAATAAACGGGAAGCTCTTCCAGCTTGTCTTCCTGGATATGGTGATCGCGTGTAATCTGGCCAGCCATTTTGGCTTTGGTATAGGCAAGCGGTCTTACGCCTGAGAAACGGAAAACGATCTGGTCACGCGAGATTTGAATGCCGGGGAAAACGCGCCCGATCATTTCGATGAAATAATCCACTTCTTCCTCTGTACAGCGGGCAGAACCGGGATCTTGTATGGGTAAATCAGAGGTGCCGATCATGACCTTATCGAAGAGCGGGAAGATGAGCACTATGCGCCCATCCTTGTTCTCGAAGAAGAATTCGTGATCGCCGATGGCTGCACGCAGTTCAGGAGCATCGAGCACCAGGTGCGAGCCTTTGGTTGGGCCG
>JADGQB010000288.1 GCA_017882145.1 Anaerolineales bacterium | reverse complement strand
CCAGGCATAGGCCAGGCCCATACTCCCTGCCACAATTAAGCCCAGATAGATTTCCTGGTTGGCGTAGGCAATTGAAGCCAGCGCATCCGGAGAAAAAGCCGCTAAGGCGCGGATCTTATTCAATTGCTTATGGCCAATAGAACGCGTAGGAAGCGCCGGACCGATCAGAAGATCTTTGACTTTTGCAAACATCTGTTTTTCTGCCTGGTTACGATCTATTATAGAACCAATTACGTTTTATGTATTTGTTTTTTTTGTTTTTTGTTTTTCGCCCCCAGTCTTGGCAACTCAAAACTGACCTCTTGACATGCCCATCTGACAGGCATATACTGCCCGCGACGTAAAAACCGAATAAATATGGACACTACCTTTACTCTCGAACCCGATCAAAGACGTTATACTAATTCCCTGCTTGCTGGATGGAAGATGCCTGCGTTAATGGCTCGCTAAACCGTATTTCAACGGTGAACATGCCTGCCCCCGTGGCTCCACCAGCGCGGGGGCAGATTATTATCTTCTGGAGGTGAACCATGAGCTTCTTGCCCGCCGTCAAAATTCCCATCCGGCCGCTTGGCGCCGGGCGCACAGGCGGAGTTCAGATCTCAAAAAAACTGGTGGACAGTGCCCGCACTGAGATCACAGCTGTCATAAAACAACTGAACACCACGCCCACCGGCCTTTCCCCGGCCGAAGTGCAGGCGCGTCTCGAACAATATGGCCCAAATGAGGTTGCCCGGGAAAAACGCCGCACCTGGCTCATGCGCCTTTGGGACAATATCAAGAATCCATTGGTTATCCTTCTCATTATCCTGGGGGTCATCTCCTATCTGACCGGTGACATGCGCGCCACCATCGTCATCCTGACCATGGTGGTGCTCGGGATCGTGCTTCGCTATGTCCAGGAAAGTCGCGCCGACAATGCCGCCGAGCAGCTTAAGGCCATGGTCCGCACCACTGCCACTGTCATCCGCGAAGGCCAGCGCAAGGAAATATCTTTACTCGAATTGGTCCCTGGCGATATTGTAGCCCTGGCTGCCGGCGATATGATCCCTGCCGATGTCCGTGTCCTCACTGCGAAAGACTTGTTCCTCAACCAGGCCGCGCTCACCGGGGAATCGCTGCCGGTGGAAAAAACAACCGCCGTGGTGGATAGCTCCGTTGAGAATCCGCTCGAGATGACTGATATCTGTTTCCTGGGCTCCAACATTGAAAGCGGCACCGGGACAGCGGTTGTGATTCAGACCGGCAGCGGAACGTATTTCGGTTCCCTGGCGAATAGCATTGTCGGTCAACGCATCCTGACCAGTTTCGACAAGGGCATTAACCAGTTCACTTGGTTGATGATCAGCTTTATGATCGTCATGGTCCCGCTGGTGTTTCTGTTCAATGGACTTAGCAAACACAACTGGCTGGAAGCCTTTTTGTTCGCGCTGGCAGTGGCAGTTGGCTTGACGCCTGAAATGCTGCCGATGATCGTGACAGTCAACCTGTCCAAAGGCGCCATCTCCATGTCGAAGAAGAAAGTCATTGTCAAGCGTCTGAACGCCATACAGAACTTCGGCGCCATGGATGTGCTTTGCACGGATAAGACCGGCACGTTAACAGAAGGCAAGATCGTCCTTGAGAAACACCTGGATGTAAAGGGCAATCCCAGCCAGCGGGTCTTGGATTACGGCTACATGAACAGTTACTACCAGACCGGCCTTAAGAACCTGATGGATGAGGCCATCCTCAACCACGGAGACTTGAACGAATCACTGCAGGTTGATGAACTGTACCGCAAGATTGACGAACTGCCCTTCGACTTCAAGCGCAGGCGCATGTCGGTCATTGTTGAAAACGACAAGAACCAGCACATTCTCATCTGCAAAGGCGCAGTTGAAGAAATCATGCAACTCTCCACGCATGTCGAGATAAATGGGGAAATCCTGGAGGTCACCGCAGAACACGATGAGCATCGCAAACGGCGTGTCAAGGAGCTGAATTCGGAAGGTTTTCGCGTCATTGCCGTAGCTTACCGGATCTTCCCCGGGACAGACGATACGCCTCATTACTCTGATAAGGATGAATCCGACCTGACCCTGTTAGGCTATATGGCCTTCCTGGACCCGCCTAAAGCAACTGCCAATGAGGCTTTGAGCAGGCTCAAACAGCATAATGTTGCCGTCAAAATCCTGACCGGCGATAATGACATCGTGACTGCCAACATCTGCAATCAGGTTGGCCTGCCTGTCAACCATATCCTGCTTGGCAACCAGATTGAGGAAATGAATGAAGCCCAACTCGCCGAAGCAGCCGAAGACAACATAATTTTTGCCAAGCTCTCCCCATCCCACAAGGAACGTATTATTCACGCCTTGCAAAAGAAGGGGCATGTGGTTGGCTTTATGGGCGATGGTATTAATGATGCGCCCGCACTAAAGGCTGCCGATGTTGGCATCTCGGTGGATAGTGCCGTTGATATCGCCAAAGAGTCTTCGGATATCATTTTACTGGAGAACAGCCTCCTGGTTCTCCAGGATGGCGTACTGGAAGGTCGCCGTGTATTTGGAAATATTACTAAATACATCAAGATGGCTGCCAGCTCCAACTTTGGCAATATGTTCAGCGTGCTCGGAGCCAGCCTGTTTCTGCCTTTTGTGCCGATGCTGCCCATCCAGGTTTTAACCAACAACCTGCTCTACGACTTCTCACAGACTACCATCCCGACTGACGAGGTGGATCCCGAGTGGCTGACCCAGCCGCGCAAATGGGCCATCGGTGAGTTACGCCGTTTCATCATATTCATCGGCCCGATCAGCTCAATCTTTGACTATGCGACCTACTTCATAATGTTGTTTATCTACGGTGCCTGGGCCCATCCGGACCCTTCCCATGCTGCCCTTTTTCATACAGGTTGGTTTGTGGAAAGCTTGTTCACGCAGACCCTGATCATCCATGTGATCCGGACCAAGAAGATTCCGTTCCTTCAAAGCCGCGCCAGTAAGGCCCTTATCTTTACATCCCTGGCAATCGTGGCAGTCGGTGCATACCTGCCTTATTCACCCCTGGCAAGTCTGCTCGGCTTCACTCCGCTGCCATGGTCATACTGGCTTTGGTTGCTCGGAATGTTGGTGATCTATATCCTGCTAACCCAGGTTATCAAAACCTGGTTCTATCGCAAGTTCGGAGATTGAGTTATCATATACCTACCTAATCCGATAATACTCATCCAGGTTATATTGGGAATTTCATCCAAACTAGAACCTGAGAAAGGGATTAAATAATGCCGGTTAAGAACAGCAAAATGAAAATCAAGATTTGTGAGAACGGCCCTTATACTGTCTATGGTGGAGTCCCCTTAATGGACCAGATCCTCGTTCCAGATGCCGAAGGGCTGTCCACCGGGTGGCATAAGGGTAAGGAATATCCGCTCCAGGAAGAATATGATCTGTGCCGCTGTGGACATTCCAAAACCAAACCCTTTTGCGATTTGACCCATAATGAGATTTTCTTTGATGGCACTGAAACGGCCAGCCGGGAACCCTTCGACAGCCAGTCCGAACCGAAAACGATTGGCCCGGATATGGAGTTGAGCGATGTGGTGCCGCTCTGCGCATTGGCGCGCTTCTGCGACCGGGCCGGCGGCGTTTGGGACAACCTGCGGGCTTCGGATGATCCGGAAAAGAGAAAAATCGTTCTTCAGGAAGTCGGCGATTGTCCTGCCGGGCGGCTGGTCCTGCGTGATAAAGCCGGCAACCTGATCGAACCCGAATTTGAACCTTCGATTGGCTTGGTGCTCGATCCGGTGGTAGCTGAGCTTGGACCATTGTGGGTACGCGGCGGGATTCCGATCGAGTCCGCCGACGGGTACATCTACGAGGTACGCAACCGGGTTACTCTGTGTCGTTGTGGGAAATCCACCAACAAACCATTTTGCGACGGACGTCACACGAACGGAGAATAGTAATTCAGGAAGGAAGGATACTATGACTGGTCTGGAATCATTCACGACCGACCTGCTCCACACTTCAGCGGGAGACTTGTCCATCACTTTCCTCGGTCATGCCAGTTTGTTGATGGTCTTCAATGGAAAAAATATTTTTGTAGACCCCTTTGGCAAGGTGGCGGACTATTCATCTCTCCCCAAAGCAGATATCATCTTCTCTACTCATGAGCATTTCGACCACCTCGACCCCCAGGCACTGGCGGCGATCCGGACTCCGCAAACCATAATGGTGCTAAATCCAGCCGGCGCCAATCAAGTCGGCGGTGGGATAACCATGCAAAACGGGGATAAACAAACAGTTGCCGGTCTGCAGGTAGAAGCCATTCCTGCCTATAACCTCGTCCATAAGCGTGAAGATGGGCAGCCTTTTCACCCAAAGGGTGTTGGCAATGGTTATATTCTGACCTTTGGAGACAAGCGTCTGTATCTTGCCGGGGATACAGAGAATATTCCTGAAATGAAGGCGTTAAAAAAGATCGATATCGCCTTCCTGCCGATGAACCTGCCTTATACCATGACTCCGGAGATGGTGGCGGATGCCGCCAAATCCTTCCGGCCCGCCATCTTGTATCCATATCATTTTGGCGCTACGGATGTCTCGAGACTGGTGGATCTATTAAAAGCAGAAAAAGGTATCGAGGTTAGGATTCGGAAATTAGCTTAGCTCCCAGACATAATTACCTGAAGAGTATGCTAAGAAAAGCAGTTGTATATCAAGCTTTACTTGTTCAAGACCAGCTTCGCTTCCAGGTTTTGCTCCACTTCTTCCCGCTTGAATAACATGGGATGATATTTCCCTTCGAACCATGTCTTAACACCGTCCCGGAAATGCGGGCTGAATGGATTTCCGGATTGTCCGGGAACAAGTAAGCCCCAGCAGTGTTCAAGATCTCCAAGATCGGCAATAAAGCGGAAGGGCGGTCCCACCATCGGCCGCTGTTTCAAATCGTTGTAACTGGTAAAGGATGACCAGATGGTCGTGCCGTCCCCGCCAATGGAAAAGGGGCCGATATTGAACAAGAAATCCAGTGGTTTCTGTTTTCCCAGAACATGGCCAAAAGTCAACCTGTGCAGGCTGCCCCATCTCCAATCTTGCATTTTGGGACCAAGTTCTTTCTTTAAGTAGTCTACTGCCTGTCGCAATGCCAGCCTAAGCACATCGTCTCTT
>JADGQB010000287.1 GCA_017882145.1 Anaerolineales bacterium | reverse complement strand
ATGCCGGAGGAACGTCTTGGGCTGGGCGAGTTCTTCGAAGCCGGCTTGGTCGATACCTTCCGCCATCTGCACCCGGACACGGTCAAATACTCATGGTGGGACCAGGTAACGCGTGCCCGTGAACGCAATGTCGGCTGGCGCTTGGATTACTTCATGGTCTCCTCCGATCTCAAAGACCGCATCCTCTCTGCCGACATTCACGAAGAAGTGATGGGCTCTGACCATTGCCCGATCAGCCTGGTTCTCTCTTTCTAGATGTGGGGCGGATAACGATCCGCCCAAATTGTCCTCCTTATTAAATGACCCGGCTCTAAAATGAACCGGGTCATTTTTTGAGATTTTCCAACCGATTAATATTCCAGCCAGCCGGATTCCGCCCAAATGCCGATGTCCGGCATCCCCTCGAAGAGCTTTCCAAACTCGGCTGCCAGGTTCGGGTCGCTGTACAATTTCTGGATGTTTTCCAGGTTGTCCCAACTGTCGATCGAGAAGAACTCTTTGCCATTCTGGACATTCAGGTGCGGGTGGTGAGCTACATTGCCCATGGATTTGCTGAGTGAAGCGGTTTTGGCCACAATCTCATTGTGGACCAGCTTGGCCTGCTCGGGCGTACCCTTCAGCATCCCACGTACGGTAACGATATATTTCATTTCAAGCCTCCTTGGTTTGAATCGGGTTAAATATGTACTTACAACCTGTATGACGAGGGAAGCCTCCAAAAATGTGCGGTCGCGAGCACGGATTTTGTTATAATCTCCGAGGTTCTTTTACGCACCTTTGCATCTGATGATGAAACTCGCTCCCGGAGTCCGAAGTCTGGAATTGTTTGCCTCTGCTGACCGGATTTTCATCCTTTGCGATAGACTTCTACAAAGCTATTTTGCAGTTAGTTTCCTAGGATTAGCCATGCTAAGTTCTTTCCCTATCCCATCTACCAACACTCCCGGATCAGTTTATCTCTCAGCCGCTTTGGCGGGTGACTCGGCTGCTTTTGAGGCGCTGACCGAGCCCTACCGCCGTGAGTTGCTGACGCATTGCTACCGGATCCTGGGTTCCCCGCAGGATGCCGAAGATATGCTCCAGGAGACTTTGCTGCGTGCCTGGCGCAGGTTGAATACTTATGAAGGCCGGGCTTCGTTTCGCGCCTGGCTCTACAAGATCGCCACCAATGCCTGCCTGGATTCTATGGCCCGCCGTCCCAAACGCTCCCTGCCGCCATCTATATATCCTGCCGCGGTGTCCCAGGCTCCCATCCCTGCCGCCGTGACGGAGCCTATCTGGCTGGAACCCTTCCCGGACGAACTCCTCGCTCCGGCCGATTCCACCCCTGAGGCTCGTTTTGAGGCGCGTGAAGGTATCAGCCTGTCTTTTATGGTGGCCCTGCAAGTCTTGCCGCCCCGCCAACGCTGTGTCTTGATCCTAAGCGACGTCCTGGACTGGCACGCCAGCGAGCTGGCGGATATGCTCGGCACCAGCCTGTCCAGCGTAAACAGCCTCCTGCACCGTGCCCGGGCTGCACCGAGGAAAGCCTATCCCACTCCCCGCACCGATCTGCCTGGACCCACGCCCTCCGATCCTTTCACCAAAGCCTTGCTGGACCGCTACCTGCATGCCTGGGAATCCGCCGATGTGGATGAGATCATCTCGCTTTTGATCGAAGATACGACTTTCGCCATGCCGCCCTTCCCTCTTTGGGTGCGTGGCAAAGCTTCCATCCGAATACTCATCTATAATGCGCTTTTGGATGGCGATGCCCGCGGCCGTTGGCGCTTGCTGCCGATCCAGGCCAATGGCAGCCCCGCTTTCGCCTGGTACCGTAAAGACGAACAATCTCACAATTACCAGCCCTATGCTATCCAGGTCCTGGCCCTCCGTGGGAAATCGTTTTCGGATGTCACCACTTTCCTGGATCCTTCCCTCTTTCGCTTTTTCAACCTGCCACCTGAATTACAAGATTAGATCGACCCATACACGGATCAATTCCTATTCAAACAGTAAGCAACTTTCCCACGGCAGCCCAGCCGCATTTCCGGAAAAAGTCCCGTATTTTCGGTTTGCGCGATCGATCCAGATTGAAACAACCAGGAACAATTCCTGAGAACTGGTAAACAAGGGAGTCTCAGGAAGGGGAAATGAGGAAAAGAGCTGTTTATTTGCAGATTTCGAGGTTTCTTGGGGTTTCGTGCTCGAGAAAGTAAACTACATTTGCGTGTAGATATCTGACAAGGGCGTATTTGAAGCTCCCACGATGAATTGATTCTCTGAAAGCAGGCCAAAGAAGTTAGAAATTTGATTGTTTTCGGTTAATTAATTCAAAATCTTCAAGGCGCTTGAGCGATTGAGTGGGGGTTCGTGTACCCTGCCAAGGTTCGGAATTACCCATTATTTTTTTCCTTAGTGGTGAATCTTTTTTCTATGGCACAGAAAAAACGATCAAATTCCTTGACGGATCCCTCAGCGCCCAGCCCGCCTCGTTCTGTTCCGGCATCAGCCCAGCCTGCCGGACGTGTTCCATCAACCGGTCCAGGTCGCTCTGTCCGGGCAGCACGAATGTAAAATACCGCATCCCCAGCGAGCCGGTTGGGGCGGGGGGCGCGCCTGCCCCGATCCAGGTATTGAACCCGATGTGGTGGTGATACCCGCCAGCCGAGACCATCCCCATCTGGACATCATGCGAGAGGCCCATGTCGTCAAAACCCAACAGGCCGTGATAGAACTGCAGGGTCTCATCCAGGTCTGCCACATACAGGTGGAAGTGGCCAATCCTGGTTTCGGGGGGCATGCCTGTATCGGTTCGGTCTCCGGGTGCCAGTTCCCGGAATAACGCCTCCACATCCAGCGCTTCCCTGCCATCGCTCAGGCTCCCATTCTTTCGCCGGGCCTGGAAGACGCCATTGATAACCCCCATCGTTCCGTCCTCGGGAGTATCTGCATACAGCTCGATGTTGTTACCCTCCGGGTCGTCCAGGTAAGTTGTCTTGGTCATGATGTGATCGGTCGGGTAGTTGCGGTACTGCCGCTCGAACAAACGCCGCACCACGCGCGCCAGCTCACGCCGGCTGGGCAGCAGGATCGCAAAGTGGTACAGCCCGGTCGTGCCGCGCAGCCTGCGGGCGTTTGGCATTTCGGTCAGGCGCAGCAGGACCTCCCGACCCGCTCCCAGGTCCGCGTAGGCGCCTTCCTGGCGCAGGATCTTCAAGCCAATCATATCCTGGTAAAAGAACATCTGCCTCTCCAGGTCCGCCACTGTCAAGCTTACATACCCCGGTCGTGTCGCCGCCGGGATTCGGTATTCGGTCTTCACTACCATTTGTGTTTGAGTTGTCATTCTATCTTCTTCCTTAGAACCCGAGCACCTCTTTGACGATGATCATTGTGGTGCGCTCCGGGCGCATCTCCCGGTTGATGATCAATATCTTGTTCACGCCCGTATCGAAATGGTACAGTGTCTGGACATGTTCCTGCTCGCGTGGATAGCAGTACGTTTGGATGCGCCTGAGACCTTCGTCCAGGTCCTTGACGATCTTTTGGATGCCGACCACCCAGATCACCTTGCCTGCACCGGAGGCATACGGACCGAGCTGGCTGCCCGTTTTGGAGGCCAGCAGCACTTGCCCTTCCTCGGTAACGGCCTGCACGCTGCCGGCTGCCAGTTCGGGACTGGCGCCCAGTTTCCGGATCTCCCTGCCCTGCGTCTGGCGGTCCATCGCAAACATGCGCGGCCGCAGCGCGTCGAACCGCCCGGATTTGTCGACCTCGTCTTTGATCCCCACTTGTTCCAATGTCACCGAAGCCCCCAGAAAAACTTCCATCCCATCCGGCACCAATTCGAAGAACATCTTTTTTGCTTCGGCCGCGTTCTGTGCGATCAGGGTATGGATGCCATTGGCTTCCAGCGCCCGCGCCGTCCGTTTGATCTGTTCGTCGCTTGCCGGTTTTGCAAAATCCCTATCCGGAGTTAGGGATGTATCAATTTCTCCGATCAACATTCAACTTCCTTTCTTTCATAACCTTGACTTAGCTTGCCAGTCATGGTATCTTTTAAACATTCGTTGTTTAAACAACGGATGTTGCTTATATTAGACCCATTAGACCTGCACTTGTCAACCACCAAAAACACACAAGTGTTGTTAAAGCAACGGAGTGCCAAATATGTTGTCAAAACCGGTTGAATTAACCGACAAACTCGACCCGCGCGTAAAAAGGACCCACCAACTGCTTGCCCGGGCCTTCGTGGATCTGATCAAGGAAAAAGGTTTCCAGGCTATCAGCGTTCGGGATATCACCGCCCGCGCCGGGATCAACCGTGCCACCTTCTATGCCCACTTCCAGGATAAATATGCCCTGCTGGACTATTACATCCGGGAAGGCTTCCGGCAGGAGATCGATAAACGCATGCTGAACGCCTGCCATTTCAGCCGCGAAAATTTACGTTTATTGATCGTGGCCGTCTGCGAGTTTATCACCACCACCCATGCCCATTGTGTCCCGGCCGAAATTAAATTTGAAACCTCCATCGAGGCGGAAATCAAGGCCCAGATTTACAGCCTGGTATTGAAATGGCTGCAGCAATTGGAAGGCGCCCCTTCCCCCGAGTTGGCTGCCACATCCGCCAGCTGGGCCATCTACGGACTGGCCTCCCGGTGGAGTCATACCAAAGAGCACGCCAGCGCTGAAGTCTTCGCGGAACAGGCCCTGCCTCTGGTGCTGGCCAACCTGAGCCTCTCGACCGCATTAATTCAAAATAACTAACCCTGATGTAACGAAGGACGCCAGGTTCCTTAAAAAATGCTTCTCGGCAGCCTTCGCATCTTCGACGTTTATTTTCTAACCAATCCCCGTTCTCCCCTCTGCGAATGCTTTACAGACTTAGCCTTCGCAGAACGATGGGGAGCTCCTGCGGATCAAGGGCGGGAACAATTTGCTGCTTTCATGCAGATCGGCGCCCAGCTGCATTCCGGTGAGATCGTCCAGGCTGGGGGATGCGCCGGAATTTACCGTGATCGTGACACATCAGACGGCGATCTGGTTGGCGAGTTCACAGGAATCCGCAGGGTTGGGAGTGCCAACACCCAAACAAGCGAAATGAGTATGGTACAAAAACCTGGCGTTTATGGACGGCTATCTTCTCACAAGCGGGAGAAAAATAATGTGATCCATGAGCGTGGC
>JADGQB010000061.1 GCA_017882145.1 Anaerolineales bacterium | reverse complement strand
GAGGTACTTATGTCTGATATAAAATCTGGATAAATAAGGTGTAGTATGTCAGTATAAAGATACCTGCCCTTACCATGGACAGAGGCGACATGCCTATCCGAGGGTATGCCTGGCGGGCACCCATATTCTGTGATCGGTCAATAGGAATTACTGCTCATTGCATAAATATCTAAACTGGATTGTGCCAAAATCACGGCAAAATTGACGCTTCTGGTCTAGATAATTACGCAGTACTGTGTAGATCCCATGCAAACGATCCTGAACGACTTCTCCGAACCGATATTGGTGAGAGCCATCAAGGCCAACTGGGCGGATTATTACCGCACCCTCGGGCGCTTGCCGGGCGCGGAACTGGTTGTTGGCCCGTTAATGACCTGGTTCCTATCGGGCGTTCCCGATCCTTTTATGAATGTAGTGCTGCGTACGCGGCCGATGCCAGATCGTGCAGGCGAAATCATCGACGAAACGCTGGCGCACTTCAGAACACAGAATGTAAAGCGGCTCTCCTGGTGGGCCGAGAGCAACTATCGGGGAACGGATCTGGACAGGCAACTGGTCGATCACGGCCTGATCTTCAAAGAAGGCGGGACCGGCATGGCAGCCGATCTGATGGGTTTGCCTAAAGACCTGCCCAACCCCGCCGGTCTCACGATCGAGCGGGTTGAGGACGAAAGCAGCTTGCTCGAGTGGATTCATATCGCCAGCGTTGGCTTCGGGATCCCAGAAGGCGGCGAACGGCGATTTTTCGAACTGCTGGTTGCACTGGGTTTTGAGAGGCCCGTGCGAAGTTACCTGGGAGTCGTGAATGGGATGCCGGTAGCTACTTCCCAGCTTTTTCTTTCTGCGGGAGTGGCAGGAATCTATAATGTGACCTGCCTTCCAGAGGCGCGCCGGCGAGGGATCGGAGCCGCGGTCACATTGGTGCCTTTACTTGAGGCACGCAGGCTAGGTTACCGGATCAGCATCCTACAGGCCTCCAGCTTGGGCCATCCGATATATCGCCGGCTTGGTTTTCAGGATTACGGGAAACTGAACTTCTACCTGTGGGAGAATGAGACAATGCTGACGTAAGCTGCTTGTGGCTTGTTTGTAAGGAATATGGGGGCTTGAAAACACTATAATTATTATGTACCCGCTGCGAATGGATTGGCAAAAAAGCCGGCACGACAAGAGAGGAAGCATGGAAGATACACTCGCTCCCATTCACCCCGGTGAAGTCCTGCTCGAAGATTACATGAAGCCGCTGGGTTTGACTCAATACCGCCTGGCGCATGATATTGGCGTCAAGGCCATCCGGGTCAGCCAGATTGTTCACGGGCAACGTTCGATTTCAGTCGATACTGCCATGCGGCTGGCCCGATATTTTGGCACCAGCGCAACGATTTGGCTGCATATGCAGGTTCGCTACGATTTGGAGGTCGCCCAAGGCCAACTGGGCGAGCGGATCAACCGGGAAGTGAAAGTTTTGCACAAGACTGTAAAGCGTGTTTAGGCAGGGGGTTACCGGTCGCAGCTCCGTCGTTGGAGGTATTGAGCCAGGCTATACCAAAACGTCCCGCAGGTTCGATGAGAGCAATTGGCTTGCTCGATCAAACCTGCGGGACGATGGTTACACACTATCCCTTAGAACGTGAACTTGCCGTCCTTGTAAATGACTTCGCCATCCAGCAGGATCTCGGAGTCTTTTTGCATCCCGCAGATCATGTCCCAGTGGATGATGCTCTTGTTCTTGCCGCCGGTCTCGGGGTAACTCGCGCCGAGCGCCATGTGGAACGAGCCGCCCAGTTTTTCGTCGAAAAGGATGTTGTGCGAGAAGCGGTCGATCTCGTAATTGGTGCCGATGGCGAATTCGCCCACGTAGCGCGCTCCGGGGTCGGATTCGAGCATTTCCATCAGGAAGGACTGGTTCTTTTCGGCATGCGCTTTGGTCACCTTGCCGTTGCTGAAGGTCAACTCCACGCCCTCCACCAGCACGCCGCTGTAAATGGCGGGATATGAGTAGTGAACGAAGCCGTTGAGCGAATCCTCGACCGGGCCGGTGAAGACCTCGCCATCCGGCATGTTGCTCTTCCCGGAGGCGTTCAGGAACTTGCGCCCCTTGATCGAAAGGCTCAGGTCCACGTTCGGGCCGCGCAGCACCACCTGGTTATGGCCTTCGATGCGGTCGATGATCTTCTTTTGTTTGCTTTCGACTTTGTTCCAGTATTCCACCGGATCGGCCTGGTCGGCATGGCAGGCGTGGTAGACAAAGTCCTCGAAATCGCTCAGGCCCATTTCAGCCTCGATGGCGTAACCTTCGGTGGGAAAGAGCGTGGTCACCCATTTAAAAGAGCGGTTGGCGCCGCGCCGCATCTGGGTTTCGAGGATGGGAGCCATGGCCTTCTGCCGCCGGCGCTGTTTGGCCGGATCCACGCTTGAAAGGGCGCGCGGGTTGGTAGCCGAATGGATGCGGATGCGGCTCTCGAATTGTTCGTAGGCCAGCTTGTGGAAAGGTGGGATGGCCTCCAGTTGTTCGTCTCTGGCATGCGCGAACATGATCTCTTCCTGGTCTGGCAGTGCCAGCAGTGGGTACGGATATCCGCCGCGGTCCAGGATGTTGGCACACAGTGCCCGCACCAGCGGCTGGGCGGCGGTGGTGGCTTCGATGGCCACCCGGTCGCCGGGTTTGATCTCTGCGGAATGGTCCACCAGGATCTGGGCAAGTTTTTCAACACGTGCATCTGCCATTGGGTACTTCTCCTCAATGAAAATCTGTTTAAAATTATATCATCACGCTTACAAAATTAACCACGGAGTCACGAAGCCACAAATAATAAAAAGAAAATTATTCTTTCTCATTCAATACCGCCTTCATCTTAGTATGCAAGGCAGGGGAGGCTGCCAGGAGCGAACACGGCGGGATAATGTAATCAGGCTGGCCATATACGTTGGTAACGGTTGCGCCGGCCTCCGAGGCGATTAATCCTCCGGCTGCCACATCCCATGAATGGATATTCAGTTCCCAGTACCCATCGACTCGACCGGCGGCCACGTAGGCCAGATCAAGGGCGGCCGAGCCCAACCGGCGTACGCCCTGTGTGATCCTGGCGAAATGGCCAAAGTATTCCAGGTTATTGCGGGGCGTGGACCAGATATCATAGGGGAATCCGGTTACCAGCAGGCTGCGCTTTAATTCGGACACTTGTGAAACCTTGAGACTGCGCCCGTTCATATGGGCGCCCCGGCCGCGTTCTGCCGAGAACAATTCATTACGCATTGGATCAAGGACCACGCCCAGGGTGACAATCCCATCATGGGCATAGGCGATTGAAACACAGAAAATAGGGATGCCGTGGGCATAGTTGACCGTGCCATCCAATGGATCCACGTACCACTGGTCGCCGGGGCGGCCGGGCACCAGGCCGATCTCCTCGGAGACGATCTGGTGTCCGGGAAATAGCCGCTGAATTTCGCCCAATAAATAGTCTTCCGATTGGTGGTCCACCTCGGTCACCAGGTCAATGGCGCCCTTGTAGGAAACCTGGTGCTCCTGCTCGTAGCCGAGGCGCAGGATTTCACCGGCCTGGCGAGCCAGCCGTTCGAGTTCTGAAAGCGTGGGCTGCATGGCTACTTGTGCTTGTAATCGTCCAGGATTTTATAAATCTGGTTGAGTTCCATCTGGATTTCGTTACGGTCGTTTTGAGTCTGCGCAAGCAGCGCCTCGAACGCCGGACGCTGGTTGACGGGCAGGGTGGTGAGCAGGCGCTCGGTGCGGGAAATCTGGGTGTGCTTGTGGCGCAGTTTGTATTCCAGGCGTTCGCGGTAACCGTTGTAGAACTCACGCTCGCCGAGCGGTTCAGGGGCGGCTTCGGGACCCTGTGTGAGCAGTTCGGCGACGGTCAACAGGAATTCCTCGGTATCGATCGGTTTCTCGATGAAGCGCACCGCACCCAGGCTGATGGCGAATGTCTTGTCTTCGGGAGTGACATAGGTGGCGGAAAGGAAGATGAGTGGGATCTGGCGCGTCTGCGGGTTCGAGCGCAGGCGGTGCGCCAGGGCGTAACCATCCATCTTGGGCATCAGGATATCCGTGATGACCAGGGCGGGATGCTCCTTGTTAACTTGCTCCAGTGCTTCCTGGCCGTTCCGGGCGGTGATGACCGGGTAGCCTTTGAAGCGCAGGGTGACTTCGAGCAGCTCAAGGACGTTTGGGACGTCTTCCACAACCAGGATGGGACCGAAGGCGATATTCATATATATATTGTAGCCCGCTTTATAATTGGGGACAAGTGAAATTGGTCATTAGCATGGGTAACCCCTACATATGGGGCATCGGATTCTGGAGCACCTCGTTTCCGAACGGCTCGAAGAAAAGCGGTGTATAATTTTTGTATGGTTGCCCTAAAGACCCTCGTTCCTTCCGATAAGATTGCTGCCTTCTGCGAGCGCTGGAAGGTGGTGGAATTTGCGTTGTTCGGTTCGGTGGTACGTGAGGATTTCTCCCCGCAAAGCGATATCGATGCATTGGTTTCATTTGCACCGCATAGTGAATGGGGTCTTTTCGACCATATCCAGATGAAACAGGAATTGATGGAACTCTTCGGGCGCGATGTGGATCTGGTGACCCGTCGGGCGCTGGAACAAAGCCGCAATACCTTGCTTCGCTCTGAAATCCTTGGAACTGCGAAAGTTCTGTATTCAGAACAGGGGAGCGCCCATGCCAAAAAATCGGGATGACATTGTTTTGAGAGACATCCTCAACGCGGCACAGCTTATCGCCGAGTTTGTGGAAGGCGGGAATGCGTGACCAGCTTGTCCATGCATACGATTTAGTGGATTGGGATGAAGTCTGGCTAACCGCGACGAGGGATGTGGCAGGTCTGTTGAAAGCTATTAGGCACATTATCGAACAAGATTAAGTTTTTTCTTGACAAAATTGAACAAATGTTCTAAAATACTTGCAAACACGGCAGGGTTTTTTTCTTGCCGTGATTCTTTTCCAAGCCACAATGTGCCATACTCGTTCCTCTTTCGTTCCTCAGGTTCAAGTCCTTTCCTTCCAAGAAAAGATGCGGACCCTCCTATTCGTTTTTTTTTCGATACGCGGAACGAATAATGCTTTATAAATTAGACCAGTATTAGAAGCAGGTTGAAGACCTGCAAATAAGACTATACTTTCCCCATTCGTCTTATCATAGAAAGGGGCTCCATGATCAAGTTTCGATCCTTAGTCTTCGTCCTGCTGCTCGTTTTTGTTGGCAGCCTGGTAAGCCCGGCTCACGCCCAGACAACCATTACGGTGGTCAGCAACGCCGCCAGCCTCACTTTCCCGGACAGCCTCATCTTCAATGCCGAATTCAAGGCCGGTTCGAACATCACTGCGGTAGTGCTCGAATATGGAGTGAACCAGCTCACCTGCGGGACTGTGGAGGCCAAGGCCTTCCCGGCAGTTACGCCAGCCTCGGATGTGAAAGTCACCTGGACCTGGGATATGCGCCAGTCCGGTTCGCTGCCGCCGGGTGCATCCGTCTGGTGGTTTTGGCAGGTGACCGATTCCGGCGGCGCGCAGTTCACCAGCCCCACCCAAACCATAGTCTGGCTCGATGATGTCCATCCCTGGCAGACCCTCACCGGCGGGAACATCAACCTGCATTATTACAACGGTGATGCTTCCTTCGGGCAGCAGCTCCACGATGCGGCGGCGCAGGCATTGGTGCGGCTTTCCAAGGATGTAGGCATTAGCGCGGACAGCCCCGTGGATATCTACATCTATGCCAATTCGGATGACTTGCAGGCGTCGATTCTCTATGCGCCTACCTGGGTCGGCGGACAGGCTTACCCTGAAAATAACATCGTAATCATCGGCATCAGCCCGGATGAGCTGGATTGGGGCAAGGGTACCGAAGCCCACGAACTAACCCACGTGCTGGTCGGCCACCTGACTTTCTCCTGCCTGGGCTTTATCCCGACCTGGTTGAATGAAGGGCTGGCAGTCTATGGCGAGGGTGGGCCGCAGGCAGCCGGGCAGGCCTTGTTCGACCAGGCCAAGTCGGCCAACCAGCTGCCATCCCTGCGGTCGCTGACCGGGGCCTTCTCGGCTGAATCCGACCGGGCCAATCTCTCGTACGCCGAAGCCTACAGCGTCGTCAATTTCATGCTCAAAACCTACGGCCGGGACAAAATGACCAGCCTGCTGCTGGATCTGCGCGATGGCCAGACGATGGATGCTGCCCTGCAGGCAGTCTATGGCTTCGATGAGGACGGGCTGGAGAACGCCTGGCGCGTCTCCATCGGAGCCAAGGCGAACAGCGGGAATGCCCAGTCCACCCCGCTGCCTACGCCGACAGTCATTCCGACGATCGTGCCGATCGGTGCCGCGCCGGTGGCCGCGGCGGTTGTTCCCAGCGCACAGCCTGCCCAGGGTCAGGCTACGCCCACTCCGTCCGGCGCTGTCCAGAGCGCGACACCAGACGTGACAGCACAGCCTTCAGCAAATCCATTGGGCGTAAGCCCGGGCAGACTTACCACCTACCTCATCTACGCGCTGGTATGCCTGTTTGTCGTGGTGTTACTGGTCGGGCTGATCATCTTCTTAATTGTCCGCCGTCGCAGCGGGAGGTCAAAATGAAGCCGACCCGAAAATTGATCCCCTTCCTGCTGTTCATGGTGTTCCTTCTGCTGGCTTGCCAGTTGACTGGAACCGCCACTCCAACCACCGCCGTCAACGGTTCGGCTGTCACACCCGGCACGCAAACGCAAGCGGATACGTATACCAGCCCGGAAAACGGTGTCAGCGTCCATTACCCAAGCGGCTGGACCACGCAGCCACCGCCGCAGGGAGACCAATCCCTGGTCGTCTTTTTCAACCCGGACCAAAGCATCCACACCGAACTATTCGTGCAAGCCCTCCAATCGGGTGATACGGCCGAATCGGTAACCGGCCAGCTGGCCGGAAGCGTACTGACTGGATTGCAAAATATCACCATCCTGAGTGACGCGGCCCTGACGCGCAGCGATGCTGTGATTGGCTGGGGCCGGGTTGTAACTGCCACCAGTAATGGCACCCAGCTTAAAATCAACCTTACCACGCTCATTTACGGGGCGCGCGCATTTTTCTTCCTGAGCTTTGGCGCGACCTCGAATTACGATGCGAATGCCAGTGCGATCAGTGCCCTGCTGAGCGGGGTTAGTTTCCAGGCGCCGGTCGTCAATGGGGTCAACCGCAACCAGGCGCTTTTCCTGTCCGGCGGAGAAAGCACCAACCCACGCGATTATGACCCGGCCACCGAACACGATTCCGGCGATAAACGCATCTACGATGGGCTGGTTGCCTTCGATACCAAACTGAACCTGACGCCTGACCTGGCCGAATCCTGGGACATCTCGGCGGGCGGCACGCTCTACACCTTCCACCTGCGGACGAATGCCAAATTCCAGGATGGCCGGCCAGTGGTGGCCCAGGATGTGATCTACTCCTGGGAACGCGCTGCAGCCCCGGCCACGCAGTCGGATACCGTCCTGACCTATCTGGGCGACATCCTGGGTGTGGCCGAGATGCATGCCGGTAAGGCCACCCATATCTCGGGTTTGAAGGCCATCGACGATCATACCCTGCAGGTTACGATCGATGCGGCCAAGCCGTATTTCCTGTTCAAATTGACCCTGCCGGTGGCGTTTGTGCTGGATCAGAAGAACGTTGAATCCGGCCCCAATTGGTACCGCACCCCGAACGGTACGGGCCCGTACAAACTGACCCGTTGGGATAGTTTTAAGTTGATGGTGTATACCGCCAACCCGGATTATTTCCTGGGTGCGCCGGCCATCCCGCAAATCGTTGTGGAATTATTTACTGGAGTGGGCATCAACCTTTACGAATCGGGTGAGATCGACACGACCGGCATCTCGTCATCGGACGTGGCACGTGTACTTGATCCAGCCGACCCGCTTCACCCGGATTTGCACAGCGGCGTGAGCCTGTGCACCAATTTCGTGGTCTTTGACGTAACCAAACCGCCCTTCGATGACGTCAAGGTGCGCCAGGCTTTTACAATGGCTTTTGACCGGCAGAAATTTATTGACGTGGTCGACAACGGCACCAGCATCCCAGCCAAAGGGCTTTACCCGCCGGCACTGCCCGGTTACAACCTGAACCTTAAAGGGTTGCCATACGATCCTCAACAGGCGCGTCAGCTACTGGCGCAGTCCAAATACGGAGGCCCACAGGGCCTGCCGGCCATCGTTTACACTGCCCAGGGATTTGGTAACAGCGCCTCGCCAGATGTGGCGGCCATGGCCCAGATGTGGGAACAGAACCTCGGCGTAAAGATAACCATTGATAATCTCGAACCCGACAAATATTACGATCTGCTTTATGCCGGCCAACATGGCCAAATTTTCTCGGGTGGCTGGTGTGCCGATTACCCCGATCCGGAGAACTTTGCCGATGTTCTATTCCATAGCGGTGCGCAGCAAAATACCGGCAATTACAGCAACCCGGCCCTGGATGCCGTTCTCGATCAGGCCCGCACCGAGCAGGATGTGACCAAACGCATCCAGCTCTACCAGCAGGCCGAGCAGATGATCGTCGAGGATGCCCCGGCGCTGTTCATCTCACACGATATCTCTTATGTGCTGGTCAAACCATACGTAAAAGGATACGTTCTGACGCCGATCAGTGTTCCCCTCGAACGTTATTTATCGCTGCAACATTAAAATTGTAGGGGCACGATACCCCTGCGGGGCACTCGTATATCGTGCCCCTACATCATTTAAGGGCGAGCCTCGGCCAGGAAATCCACCTTCGATATCGCCGGTCCAAGGCTGGAGACTGAAAAATCGAAAGCGACCGGTGCCTGGGCTGTCAGCGCATCAGGAGACTCCCAGCGTCGGACGCCGACCACTTCCCCGGCAGCATCGTAGGCTGTCGCCAGCACCCACAGTGAGGTCGCCGTGCCGGAGCCGGTCAGTACAACCCGGCCGGTGAGTTCGGCTGTGCGACCGGTAGCCTCCACGCTGACCAGGGTGTTCTCCAGCTCGACCGGCAGATAACGTGTATCTCCGGGCAGGAGCCGGATGGCGGTTAATACCTGGACATGCAAACTGGCATCCGTTTGCGCCGGCGGGGCGAAATGGGCAGCCAGCGGCATGGAGGTGCCTGCTGGGAGGATATCCAGCAGCCCGTAAGCAACCTGGCTGGAAACTTCCTGCCCGCTCACATCCAACAAAACGAACTGCGCCGATAGGTTTTCAAGCGTTTCAGCGTAATCATTCTGCAGCAGGCCAAAGCACCAAAGTCCGCCGGTTGTTTCCGGCCAACAACGTGCCTGCCGAACCGGCAGTACAGCGGGAGTGGGGGATGGCTCGCCGGTGACCTGGCCTCCGGTTGGAATGACCAGTTTTGTCCCAACCGATAGCGCGGTCGGTGAAATGCCCGGGTTGGCTGACAGCAAGGCCTCCAGCGAAATGCCGTTGCGTTGGGCAATGCTGCTCAAGGTGTCACCCCGTACGACTGTGTAAGTGAAAGGTGTCGGGGTGGGCAGGCTGATCCCGGTCAATGCGGGTATAACGGGAACCAGGGTGGGCGTCTGGGTGATGACCGGGGTCTGGAATGGCACAGCTGTCCCGGGAGGCGGAGTTGCTGTTGCTTTCTGTCCGCAGGCTGCTAAAGTTAAGAGGAGGGACAGGCAAGCGAGGAATCTGCGCATGCTGAAATTATACCCGTTCCACTTGCCCCATCCTCCAGGCTGTGCTAAACTCAATTCATGGCTGAAGATGAAGAACTGTTAGGCTCCGAGTCCGGGGAAAACACAATGCTTAAGGAAGCCATCCAGGCGCTTCGATCCGGCGACCGGGCGCGGGCACGCGATTTGCTGACACGCCTGCTCAAGATCGACCAGAAGAATGCCCAATATTGGCTGTATCTTAGCGTGGCAATGGATACACAGAAGGAACGCCTGTATTGTTTACAGACTGCCCTGCAGGTGGATCCGGAAAATGTGGCTGCCAAACGCGGTCTGATCATTCATGGGGCGCTTCCGCCGGACGAGTCGGTGCCGCCTTTCCCGGTCAACCGGCCACGCTTGTGGGAGGAAAAGCTGGCGATCCCCAAAGACTCAGGCGAGAAATTACGTGGCTGGGCAAATCCGATCACGCGTGTCTTCATGATCATCGGCATTGCTGTCATCGTGCTGGGCCTGTTCGTAGGCGGTTATATGCTGCTGCCGAAGGGGGCAAAACCGGTCCTGCTCCCCACCTTCACCCACCGCCCGACGGCCACCATTACTTTCACCCCAACTGCCACGATCCCTCCCAACCAACGCACTGCCACGCCGACCTTCCTGGGTCCTACGCCGCTGTGGAAGTTCCTCGCAAAGACTTATACGCCAACGCCGCTTTACGTGCTTACCGAGCATCCCATCACCAGCAGCAGTGCCTTTACTTCCGGGCTGCGCTTCCTGGCTGCCAAGGATTACAAAAATGCACTGGCCTTATTCCAGCAAGCCCAAATCCTGGAGCCGGGTGCCCCGGATTTCGGGTATTATATCGGTGAGATCTACCGAGCCCAGGGGAGTTTCCGTTCCGCCCGGGATGAGTATCAGAAAGTCATCAATCAAGACCCAAACTTTGCCCCGGCCTTCCTGGGGCGTGCCCGCGCAAACCTGGCTCTTAACCCGGACGCGGACGTGCTCAAGGACCTGAATGAAGCCATCCGTCTCGACCCGAATTATGCCGAAGCGTATATCGCACGCGGAATGTATTGGCTACCAACCAAGCCAGCAGACGCCGAATCTGACCTTAAAGCTGCCGTTGAGATCTCTCCGGAATCCGGTCTGGCGAACCTCTATCTTGCAAACGCACAATTAGCCCAAGGCGAAAATTTTGCCGCGCTGGCCTCGGCCCAACGTGCCAACCAGGCCGATATCACGCTCATCCCGGTCTACCTGGCTTTAGCCCGGGCTTATATCGCCACCGGCCAAAGCGAGCAAGCAGTCAGTGTGCTGCAAACGTACACGGTCTACGCGCCGAATGATACCAGTGCCTTTCTCGACCTGGGGACTTCGTACAACGCTGCCGGACAGTACCAGCTGGCAATAAATATCCTTAACAAAGCCATCGACGCCGATCGGAAAAATGCCGAAGGTTATTACCAGCGCGGCTTCGCTTACCTCAACTTGCAAAAAGCCAGCCTGGCCGCAGACGACTTTAAGTTAGCGGTCGCATACGATCCGCGTGATTTTGATTCACAACTGGACCTGGGACGCGCCTACGGCTTGCAGGATAAACCTGGCGATGCTTACATTCAGATAGAACAGAAGGCCTATCCGCTGGCCAAATCAGACTCCACCAAAGCCCAGGTGTACTACTGGGAAGCAGTCTTTCTGGAAGCAATCGGCGATAAATTATCCCAACAGGGTGCTACGACTGCCTGGTACCAACTGATTGCCCTCCCAGCAGATGTGATGCCCGCCGAGTGGCGCACGCAGGCGTATCAACAGCTTAAAATTACCCCCACGCCTACGCCCACATTGATTCCTACGATTACTCCAACATTTACTCGTAAACTCAGTCCTACGAAGACCTTATTGCCGGCCTCGGCCACGCCAACAAAGTAATCATCCCCCAGGAGAAGGAAAGTTTGTCAGGCAGTTCTCCAAAACGCCATGATATGCAGAAAACAATTTCGGCGGCAGTCTACCTGCCGCCGAAATTGTTATTTCCTGCATTCTTCGCACGGACATAACGCCCGCAAATAGCGCCACTGGTAAATCCCGGCATCGTGCCCGTCTTCCCAGACAGGCGTAATGGCATAGGAACCAACCGGCACGATCGTCTTCAGGCGGGTGGCAGCGGTATCAGAGACGGGTGTCTCAAACACAGCCGGATCGGGGGTGTCGCCCATCTTATCGTGGCCACCGCGGCATTCGGCGCAAGGACAACCCGCCCGCAGCAGGGAGAACGAATACCGGCTGGCGTGCCCGTCATCCCAAAGGATGGTTAATTCTCTTTTCTCGCGACTTGCATTGATGGAAGTAGGTTTCATAAGGAGTTATGGAGAGGGGATCACCGAGAGGAAATCCTGGGCAGCCCAGCCTGCCCGGGTTGTATCGTAGGAGGCGGTCAGGTACCACCAGGTATAGCCGTCGGCCTGTTCGGGGCCTTTTGTCACCAGAAAAACCTCAGAATCGAAGGCGGAGAAAAAGTCCGCGCTGAGGCCCGGCAGGGTACGTATCCGTAAACCAGCCCCGCCGGTACTGGGCTGCACGTATACGCCAATAGCGATCTGACCGGGTGCCGGAGTGGCAGAGGCGGCCGGGGTGGGCGGGAACGGAGTCAGTGTGGGAGGCAGCGGGCGCGGGGTGGAGGTTGGAGCAGGAATGATGGTCAGCGCAGAAGTGGCGGCGGCCAGGTTTGCACTGGAAGCGGCAGCCGGGCGCATGACAATGATATATGCCAGACTTCCGCACAACAGCAGTGCGGCAATCAAAAGCATTGCGATCAGAACTTTGCCATTCAGGATATTTTTCATCTCACACCGGTAGCAGGAAGAAGGCCAATCCGAGGATCGAGTAGACACCCACCAACGCTGCTCCTTCCAGCCATGAAGATTCGCCATCCGCCGAAACCAGAACTGCGACGATAACGCCGGCGACCAGGGCCAAAAGTTCGAAAGTATTAAATACAAGTGTCAGCGGATGCCCAAGCAGCAGGCTGAGAAACACAAGGAGCGGCGCAACCAGCAGGGAAATCTGCAGGCTGGAGGAGAGCGAGATTTCAACACTCAAGGTTATTTTATTCTGGTAAGCGAATTGAACGGCCACCAGGTGCTCGGCCGCGTTTCCAATGATGGGGATCAGGATAATGCCCAGGAAGAATTCGGAGACACCCAGGCTGGCGACAACCGGTTCAACCACACCCACCAGTACTTCCGAGAGCCAGACGATGCCCAGGGTTGCCAACACCAGGATGGCAAAGGAAGTCGCTTTGGACCATTTTGGCAGGATGGACCTGGGAGTCGGTTCGTGAGTGACGGGTGTGTCGCCGGATTTGGCCGCATCCAACAAGCCTAGCGCATACAAAATGATCATGACGGCCGCGACCCCAAGGCTCAGCCCTTCGACTTTGGGGCTGGTATCCGGGCCAATGGAATGGCTAAATAAGGAGGGAATCAGCATGGCCAATACAGCCAGGATAAGCAGGATGGCATTACGATTGGTGTTCTGGCGGTCGAAGGTCTGGCGCCCGTGTTTGGCGCCCCCTACAATGAAGGCGAAGCCCATCACCAGAAGCAGGTTGCCAAGGATGGAGCCTGTGATGGAGGCCTTAACCAACTCAAGCAAGCCGGCGCGGATGGCAGTTATCGTTATGATCAGTTCGGCAGCATTGCCGAGAGTGGCATTTAACAACCCACCGATGCGCGGGCTGGTAAAGCGGGCAAGAGACTCGGTCGCCTCACCGATGTAAGCTGCCATCGGGATAATCGCGATACAGGCCAGGATGAATATGGCCAATGCTGACCAGTGCAGGAGTTCTGCTGCCAGGGTCAACGGAGCGAAAAGGAGCAGGAAAACAAGCGGGTTCTGCAATAAGAAAGGTTTGATTGCCTTCATCGAATAACCTGGTTTGCGGAGATTATACCTTTTCGCCTTGCAACAAATACCTGGCCTGGGCCGGCATCAGGATAAAGATTTTTTGCTGGAGGACCTCAAGGACAACCTGCTGTGCGCCAAGCATCGGCTCACCGTCAATCTGAACCGGGAAAGGCGTCTCGGATTCGATGCGTGCCTTGCGGAAGGGGATGCAGCGCGCCAGGTCTGATGATAGATGCCGGCCGGACTGCATATCGAAGAAATGCCGAAATGCATCCGCCAGGGTCGAGCCGGTGAACAGCCAAAGATCCATTTCCCCGTCATCCAGGGAGGCTTTTGGAGAGATTTTTGCTACGCCACCGACATAATGGCGGATGTTGCTTGCGACGGCCAACAGGTAATGGCCCTCCACCTGTTTGTCGTCGGCAGTGACGCGTAAATTCATACCATGCCAGATGGTCGCATTCCAAACGGTGGTGGCGAAGTATTCGGGGATGTTGAGATATTTCTCGAAACGTTTGCGTGGATCCAGCTTTTTGACAGTCATGGCATCCAGGCCAATGCCGGCCCACATCAAGAAGGGTTGGCCATTACAAAGACCTACATCCACTGCGCAGGGTGGGGCCTCGACCAACAGGCGCGTATTCTGGTGCAATGCCCGGATGTGCGGCCACACAAAGGCATTGATGCCCATTTCGCGTGCCCAAACATTGGTTGTCCCGGCCGGGAGCACGCCCAGGGCGGTCTGCGAGCCGAGCAAGCCACTGGCCGCCTGTCCGGCGGTGCCATCTCCGCCGATGGCGAAGACCGCGCGAAAATTCTCCCGGGCAGCCATGCGCGCCAGCTGCGTGGTATGGCGGCCGTTGACAGATTCGGCCACTTCCACACGCCAGCCATGGTCATTGAGTACCCGGATAACGCCGCCGATGAAGGGACGGACGGATATTCGCCCGGCAGCAGGGTTGTAAATGAGCAGTGCATCGGCCATGCTATTATTATACTTGTGGTTAATTGGGAATTAGTGCAACAAGGGAGGAATTTAGAGCGCCAAAAGCAGCGTGTTATAATCCTGACCGGCAATCTATGGATGAACCTCGCCTGCTCAATAACCGCTACCTGATCCTTGAGCAACTGGGAAAGGGCGGCATGGCAATTGTGTATCACGCCCGGGATACCATGTTGGAACGCTCGGTGGCTGTAAAAGTC
>JADGQB010000286.1 GCA_017882145.1 Anaerolineales bacterium | reverse complement strand
TTCGGTGACGAACCCCTGCGTCCTGAAATGCGCTTCCCGCTCTTTGTTAAGCCTGCCCGGGAGGGCACCGGCATGGGCGTGGATGCCAAGGCCATCGTCAACACCGAGGCCGAGCTGCGCGAGCGCATCGAATATCTCATCCGCATGTACCACCAACCGGCGTTGGTCGAGACCTTTTTGCCGGGCCGTGAGTTCACGGTCGGGATCATGGGTCGTTATGACACCGTTCTTTACTCCCGCCACCCGGAATGGTATGACAAGGATGGGTTCCACCGCCTGCCGGTGCTCGAGCTGGACAGCTCACGCTCAGTCACTCCCGGTGTTTACAGCAACGAAGCCAAGGCTCAATCGGTTGGTTCAGAGGGCGCACCCAACTACCTGTGCCCGGCCCCGGTTGAACCCGAATTGACCAAGAAACTGCAGCACCTGGCTTACCGGGCGCATGTCGTCTTGGGTGCATTGGATATCTCCCGTACGGATATCCGCCTGGACGCCGAGGGACAGCCGCGTTTGATCGAAATTAATACCCTGCCTGGCCTTACACCCGGCTACAGCGATCTGTGCATCCAGGCTGCCTCGGAGGGCATTCCCTACAATGATCTGATCCTCGAGATCCTGTACCTGGGCGCCAGCCGCTCGGGACTCCTGCCAGCCCGCGATATTTCCATCTTCCAGAAAAGGAAGACCGCACCGTTGACCTGCAAGACAAACGGAAACGGTAAAACCACTAACGGGAAACAATTTGTTCTGGAGGGGCGCTTCGCGAAACGGGTCGAAGATTCTCTGGTATAATTCGCCCGCTCAAATGGAGAGGTCGCGTAGCTGGCTTAGCGCGCACGCTTGGAAAGCGTGTAACCCACAAGGTTCGCGGGTTCGAATCCCGCCCTCTCCGCCAAAAAACACCCCTTCCCAAAGGGGTGTTTTTTGATTAAGTATCTATCCGAAAATTCAGGAGAAATTCGGTTCTTCTATAATATTCGGATAGGTTCCAAGCTCTCCGGTCGCCAGGAGCCGGGTTTCTGATATACTTGGAGTGCACATGAAACCTTTCCGCATCCCACGCGCACTAATAATCTTATTTCTTATTGTGGTTATCGGGACATTCCTGGCCGGAACTTTGCATGCCTTCCAAATTGCGCGTGCATCGGCTTCCGTCACTCCGACTGCCACAGCCAGGCTCACCCAAACAGAAAATGAGACTGAACCAACCCCGGAGCCGGTTGCGACTCCCGTGCCGCTCTCTGCGGATACCACCGGAATTATTGCGTTATCAATTGTGATTGTCATTATTGTGATTGCCGGAACAATTATTGGCAGCAGCGGCCCGCGCAGGAAGACTCCCATTAAATGACCGGAAAATTGTCACTTCCCGGGTGGTTTTTTCGAAAAACCACCTTTTTTTAGTTCTACAGAGTACTGCGTAAATACCGAACCAAAAGCTTGTTATTTTCGAACGCCTGGATCAAGGAAAATTCAGTTATTTACGCAAGAAGCAGTAAACAGCCGGCCAAAACCTGGAAACTAATAAAAATGTAAGGGTTGTCAACTACTCCATTCACCTGTATAATCATCAGCATATCCTATCCGCCGGAGTTTCTCATAATATGGAACAAAACAACGACCTGCTCGGTCAGGGGGCTGTGCCCGAGAGTAATTCAACCACAGAACACAATAACAACAATATCAACATGGAGACCCTGCTAAACCAGGAAGGTTTGGCCTTGGATTTCCCGCAGCCGGGTGAAATCCGTACCGGCGTAATCGCCAGTGTCAGTCAATCCCAGGTACTGGTCAGTGTCGGTGCAAAATCAGAAGGGGTGATCACCGGACGCGAGCTCGAAACCATTCCAACCGATGAACGCGCGGCTCTTCAAGTAGGCCAGGAAATCCTGGTCTATGTGTTGAATGCCGAAGATGATAATGGCAATGTGGTACTTTCGTACACGCGTGCCCAGGAGCAAAAAGGCTGGGCCGAAGTCGAGAAAATGCTCGAGGATAGTGCCACCTACGAAGGTAAAGTGGACGGGTTCAACAAGGGCGGCATCATCGTCCCTGTCTATGGGCTGCGAGGTTTCATACCGGCTTCCCAGTTAAGTATTTCCCGCCGCATGGCAGTCACCGGCGATACCCCCGATCAGCGCTACGCTAAAATGATCGGCGAGCCGATCAGCGTGCGTGTCATCGAAGTGGACCGCAAACGCCGCCGCCTGATCCTCTCCGAACGGGCCGCCTCCAGCGAAACACGCCAGTCCATCAAGGAACGTGTCATCGAGTCCTTGAAAGAGGGCGAAAGCTATTCCGGCAAGGTGACCAGCCTGGCCGATTTCGGCGCTTTTGTAAACGTAAATGGCGCC
This sequence comes from Anaerolineales bacterium, assembly GCA_017882145.1. GTDB lineage: Bacteria > Chloroflexota > Anaerolineae > Anaerolineales > Villigracilaceae > UBA877. The sequence continues at coordinate 2,822 of JADGQB010000286.1, read as the reverse complement.
GATGGCCTGGTGCATCTTTCTGAAATTTCCTGGGACCGCGTCCAGCATCCCTCCGAAGTTCTCGAAGTGGGCCAGGAAGTCAAAGTCAAAGTCATCAACATCGACCGTGAGAAGCGCCGGATTGGCCTGTCCATCCGCGCCCTCCAAAGCGACCCATGGCAGAGCAAGGTCGAAAAGTTCAAAGTTGGCCAGTTGGTTGAAGGTGTCATTACCCGTCTGACCAAATTCGGTGCCTTTGCCCGCCTGGAAGGCGACCTGGAAGGCCTCATCCACATCTCGGAAATCAGCGAGAATCGGATCGAGCACCCCAAGGAAGCCGGTCTGCACGAAGGCGATGTGGTCACTTTGCGGGTGATCCGCATCGATCCCGACCAGCGCCGGATTGGCCTGAGCCTGCGCAAGGTGGATTCGGGTGCCTTCAAAGACCTGGATCTGAAACAGATCAGCCTGGATGGCGTCAGCCTGGAAATGGCCGAAGATACGCCCGCACCCGATGCGCCCGCACCAGAAGCACCCGCACCGGAAGCATCTGCACCGGAAGCACCCGCACCCGATGCTGCTCCTGCACCGGAAGAGCCTCCTACCGTTGAGAAACCGGCCGGTGGGGAAACCTCCGAACAATAATTCCGAAACCCGGTTTCTCCAGAAGCCGGGTTTTTCAACTGCCCATGCAACCACCCCTCATCGTTGACGCTCACGAAGACCTGGCCTACAACATGCTGGCCTTCGGACGGGATTACACCCGCTCTGCGGTTGAAACGCGCCGGCTGGAAGCGGAATCGGGCTCGCAGACGCTTGAACATAACGGTCAGGCCCTGCTTGGCTGGCCCGAATACCAGCGCGGGCGGGTCGCCGTCGTTTTCAGCACCTTGTTCGTCACCCCCATCCGCCGCAACGTAGGCAACTGGGATGGACAGGTTTACGCAGACTATAACCAGGCCCACCGCCTGTACCGCGCCCAGCTGGATGCTTATCACGCTCTGACCGACCGCTCCCCGGATTGCTTCCGATTGATCGCAACCCGGGCTGACCTGGATACGGTCCTGGAGCATTGGGCCGATTCCAGCCAGGAGAACCATCCCGTCGGCCTGGTGCCGTTGATGGAAGGCGCCGAGGGCGTGCGCGACCCATCTGAGCTGGATGAATGGTGGCAAGCCGGTCTGCGGATTATCGGTCTGGCCTGGGCCGGGACTCGTTTTTGCGGCGGTACGCGCGATCCGGGTCCGCTGACCGAGGATGGCCGTGCGCTGCTGGATGCGATGGCCGAATTCGGGTTCACCCTGGACGTCAGCCACATGGATGAATTGTCTGCACGCCAATCCCTGGACTTGTACGCAGGCCCGATCATCGCCAGCCATGCCAACGCCGCCGTGCTTCTGCCGGGCTACGAGGGCAATCGCCTGCTGCCGGAGGATGTCATCAAAGGGCTGATCGAACGCGATGCTGTCATCGGCGTGGTCCCATTCTGCATGTTCCTGCAGGCCGGCTGGAAAAAGGCGGACGGCCGGGAAAGTATCAGCCTGGCAACCCTGGCTGCGCATGTGGACCACATCTGCCAGCTGGCCGGGGATGCTCGCCACGTGGGCCTGGGGACGGATTTCGAGGGCGGGTTTGGGCTTGATTCAATCCCGGCCGGGCTGGACACGATCGCCGACATGCAAAAACTTGGCCCCATCCTGGCCGCCAAAGGCTATAGTGACGAAGATGTGGCTGCCATTCTTGGTGAGAATTGGTTGCGCCACCTGCGGACATATTTACCGAAATGAACAAGAATCCCAAAAAATCCATTTCTCCTGACACTACTCCCGATAACATACCCTCCCGGTTCCGGATTCGCGCCGGGTTGTTCATGACCTTATGCGGCTTGCTGGTTTTTCTGGTGGGAGCCCGCCCGGCCATTTTCGGGCTGGACCGCAGTCAAGTGGTCGGGTTCGTGCAAATATCGGTTTTCCTGGTGGGGATGGCCATCATTTGCCTGGGCGGATACGTCAGTCTGATGGCCTACTGGAGAAATGGGGACCGCACCATCCCGGCTGACATCGGCACACGCCTGGTAACCACCGGCTACGTGATCGCCGTCTTCAGCGGCATGGCGGATGTATTTGGTTTTGGCACGCAGTTGCGGCCGCGCGTCCCGTTCTTCGGACCCTGGCAGGCAACCGGGGTGCAGGTGGGGGAGGCGGTGATTGCGATCGGCTTTTTGTTATTGATCCCCTTCCGGCGTTCCAGGAAAATAGTTGAAAAATAGGAAACGCCCCGAAAGGGGCGTTTTTTTATTATAGCTTGGCGACTCCGGCCTTGGTTATATACACGACCCCCGCAGAACGACGGATGGAGCCTTCCGCGATCAGGTATTTTGTGATTTCATCGAACAGGCGATCCTCCACTTTGAGAGCCCGCTCTACATCTTCGATCTTGGCTGCCTTGGCCCGCGTGGTAGCGCCGCACTTGTTCAGATACTTGAGATAGGATTTTATTTTTGCTTCTTTGGCCTCAAAAATATTCATGTCTGCTCCTTTGCTCAAATCATACCGCAGCTCGAATGAGGTTGCAACCATAGTAATATGGTCAAACCAATGGAACTTTCTCCCCATCGCCTTTTTTTGATTCTGCTTATGAAACCTGATCGTCTTCATCCCCGTCTCACGCAGCGGCTCAACTCCGGTTCAAGCATGCAGACTCTCCAATCGCTTCGAAGAATTTTTCGCATAATTCGCTAAAAAACAACACAAAACTGACCAAAACTGTCTTAGTCAGGTTCATCTTGAACATTTCAAGTGTCATTGCGAGGCGCACTTTGCCGAAGCAATCCCCCCATAAAT
>JADGQB010000013.1 GCA_017882145.1 Anaerolineales bacterium | reverse complement strand
CTGGTTGGTGGTCGGCTCGAACTCCACCCAACCGATCCCGGGGAAGAATACTTCCACCCAGGAATGGGAATTCGCTTCCACAACCACGAAGCGATGGGCAGTGTAATCGTAGCTACCGCTGGAAAATCCCGTCACCAGGCGGGCCGGGATGCCAACCGCGCGCACCATCACGGCCATGGTGGTGGCAAAATAGTCACAATAGCCCTTTTGCAGGTCAAATAGAAAATAATCTGCGACATCACGACCGGTGGGTGACCCGGGCACCTGCAGGGTGTAGGGAAACTGGCGCAAGTAATTCTGGACTGCCATCACCTGATCGTAAGGGGTGGGCTGGGCTATGGTCAGGCGGACCGCCAGGTCACGCACCCGTTCGGGCAGTTCGTCCGGCAGACTCAGGTAATTTTGGATCGAGTTGGGATAATTCTTCCCGGCATGACGCAGTTGGTCCACGCTAACGGATTGAACGAGGGAGTCGGCCGTGTAAAAATCGGTAGAAGTGCGGGCATCGATCAAGTCACCAGCAGAGCGCCAGGCGGCGATGGAGGGCTGATCGGCGCTCAATAATTCACCGGTCACGAATAAAGCCTGATCCATTGGCTGGAGGCGCTGGATGTGCTGGGTTATTTTTTGATAATTTTGCGGCAGGGAGGACAGATTCGGATGGTAGGAAGTATTGGCCGGGATGGCTTGCGTCTGGGCAGTGTTGGCCAGCCAGACGTGTCCGTTATAGACATCGAAGGTCTGTGAACGCCAGTAGTAGCGCACGTCAGACTGGGGTAGGTTGGTATGGATCAAAACATCGGCCGGAGGCGGCGGCAGGTAACCATCAACGGTCACATACAGCATCACCGCCTGTGTAAGTTTTGGACCAGGCCCAACCGCATGTACATCCGATATGCCAATACCTGTGGTACGGGCTGCCTGCTGAACTGCTTCGGGAGTCTGTTCGAGACCGAGCGATTCGGCCAGGGTTTTGTTACGCTGACTTTCGAAAATGTGTTGAAAGGTGTCGGATATTTTCTGGATTGAAATCGAAGGTACCAAGCCACCGGCCAGCATCAACCCACCCGCCATCAGTACCACCACTCCAGCCAGCAGCGGCTCGATCTCAGTCTGGCCCATATGGTGTGCCTGCCAACGGTGGTGGGCTTTCACGTAATTATCCGCAGCCTGCAGGATGATCCAGCCTCCACCTGCCAAAACAATCCAAAAAATGCCAAAAATCGAGTTGGTGTAATAAATATTGAAAACGAGCATGGCCGTTGCGGGCAGCAACCCGATCACCAGGGCCTCCCGCCGGCGCAACCACCAGGCGGCCCAGGCGGATACCAGCCAGAGCGCCAAGCCCCAAACCAGGCTGGTGATCAGCGGGTCAATGATCAGCGTCCTGGATCCGGCATTACCGATCCAAAGGCTGAAACGGCTTGAAAGCGCCCCCAGATCCTGGGTTAAAGCCACCCAGGCGCCCAAAAGCGGGCCAAGCTGGCGGGTTTTATGCAGGAGGATTTGCTTTAAAATTGGCGGTAGAGCGGTCAATAGTCTAGCGATGGGGACACTGATCTCACCCACGGACAGGACCAACCAGACCAACCCGACAGCAAACACGACCAGACCGGCCTTCCAACCAGGCAGGCGCGAGCGTGCCAGCAGCCAGCCAACCAGGATCGCAAAAAGAACGGTCGAGGACAGACCTTGAGGGTGGATATGCCCGACAGTGGCGGTCACCCCGCCCTGGACGCATATGAGGGTCAGGAAGAGCAGGACCAGGCGGACCAGGGTTGGGCCACCGATGAGACGGACGAACCAGCGGATGAACCGCCAGATCAGCTCGATCATCCCAGTGTTCTCCAGCCGGTATCGGAGGGTTTCCGGACTGCGACGGCCTTGCCACGCCCGAGGACGCGCCATTCCCATTTGCCCTGTTGGCCGGGATGGGCTTCCGGGCGGTTGAGCAGGTCACTCTGGATTACGTTATGGGCGATGCCGTACTCATTCAACATTGTTACCGCAGCGGCAGTGGACTCTGTGCCGCCAAAGGTCAGCGGATCGAGCAGAAGGACGGTGGGGGTGATACCGATCTTGACCAGCTGCAGCATAGCCGCGACCCAATCGGCCTGCACATTCGGGGTGATGATGATCAGGCTGGCGCCATGCCGGACAGATTTTTGCGCATCCTCCAGCAAATCGGAGAGCGGGGCCTCTCCCGGCTTTGCGATGGCCAGGGCACGCAGGATGCTCATCGAATGGCCGGATGAATGCTGCGGGGAAATCCAGGTCAAGTCCGGGCTGCAGGTAACCAGGCCGACCGAATGGCCTTCACGCAGGCCGCGATGGGCAAGCGAGGCTGCCAGAATGACGCCATGCTCTTCGGTCGATTCGAAGCCGCTGCCCGCCTGAACTCTGCGTTCCAAATCCAGAAAAATCCACCAGTCGGAAGACGGCATGTGTTCAAACTGGCGTACAAAGAGCGCATCCCGCCTGGCGGTGGTTGGCCAGTGAATGGATTTCAGGGGATCGCCGGTGGCATACTCGCGCACCGTCTCCACACTGACGGTGGTCTCCAGGGCTGCTCGGCGCGGGCGGCGGCCTTCCCCGGCCCGGCCACCGGCGGCGATTTCTATGGCTGGCAGCGGAAGAACCGGCGGCACGACCAGCAAAACGGCGGCGTTCGGATGGACCAATTCCAGGCTGCACAGTCCCAGCGGATCACCGGAGCGCAGGGTGGTCGGCCCCAGGTTGAACAGACCGCGACGGGTGCAGGCGCCCTCGGTCTTCCATTCCATCGACTGGTTCGCCCCGATCGAAGTGACCCGTCCGGCAGCATACTCCGGCAGGTTGGAATGGTCCTCGACTTCCAGCCACAGGGCGGGCAGGAAACTGTCATTTATAACTGTGAAACGTTCCTCCAACTGGTCACCAACCTGGGCCCAGCCGTAGCGCATCTTGCGATCCATGAACAAGTGGCGTGCCAGGGAAAGCGTCCAGAAGAAACTGAGCAACCAGCTCCCGGCCAGGATGATGAATAGAGTGCTCCAGGCCCGGTTAGGCCAGATGAGCTGCAGCAACGCCAACAGAATGGCCAGAAGCGGCCACAGCCGGGAGTTAAAACGAATTTTGGCAAAAGAGGTGTTGGGATTCACAATGATCGATTAGTGATGTCGTGTTAGAATTTACGGGATAATCAAGCGAGACTCTTGCCTGAGCAATCTTACATGCTTTGAGATAAGGCGTCAATCAACTTACTGCTTCTTGTGTAAATAACTGAATTTTCCTTGATCCATGGGTTCGAAAATAACAAGATTTTGGTTCGGTTATTTACGCAGTACTCTGTAAGACCAGGCCTTATCAGCCTTAGGCCAGTCTTAATATTTGGGATGCAGCTTGTTTCTTCAAATTCTGTACAGATTATTTCCCGGCAGCGAATACCAGCATTTCCAGTCGTTGGAGTACACCCGAACCAAGACTCCAAGATCTGGAGATTTTGGAGTCCGGATCAATCCTTTTGCAGGATGTCCCCCTAAAAGAAACCGTAATACTATTATTTTTCAGGAGATATCATGAGCACTTTGGAAAAAAATGAGCAACGCGTGGAAGACCTTATAAAAAAGATGACCCTGAGCGAGAAAGTCTCCCTGTTATCCGGACAGGACATTTGGAATACCGTACCGATTAAACGCCTGGGAATCCCTTCGATTACCATGACAGATGGACCGCACGGAGTGCGCGCAACGGCTCCAGAGGCCGGCCGGAGGATGGGAGCCGTAACGGCTTTTCCGACCGGGATTTCGATGGGGGCAGCCTGGAACCCGGAGCTGATCGAGCAGGTTGGACAGGCGCTGGGGGAGGAGACACGCGGTATGGACTGTGACATCCTGCTGGGGCCATGCGTCAACATTGTGCGGGACCCGCGCGGCGGGCGAAATTTCGAGACCTTCTCAGAAGATCCGTACCTGAGCGGCCGCACTGCGGTTGCTTACATCCGGGGCGTGCAGAGCCGGGGTGTGGGCACGAGCCTCAAGCATTATGCCGCCAATAACTACGAGATCGAGCGGAATCGGGCCACATCCAACGTGGATGAGCGCAGCTTGCGCGAGATCTACCTGGCGCAATTCGAGATGGCGGTTAAAGAAGCCCAACCCTGGACGGTGATGTGTTCCTACAACCGCATCAATGGAGTGTACGCCAGCCAAAACCAGCACCTGCTGAATGAAATCTTGAAGGATGAATGGGGTTTCCAGGGAGCAGTGGTTTCGGACTGGGCAGCCAACCATACAATCTTTGAATCGGTCCAGGGTGGCCTGGATCTGGAGATGCCCGGGCCCGCCAAATATTACAAACTGTTGGGCGATGCTGTACAGATCTGGCAGATCGATGAAAAAGCAGTGGATGAGGCAGTCAGGCGCGTGCTGAGGATCATCCTGCTTTCCGGCCGCATGGATCAGAAAGTGTCAAAAGGTGCTGTCAATACACCTGGGCACCAAAAGCTTGCCCGGCAGCTGGCGGAGGAAGCGATCACGTTACTTAAGAACGATGGCGGTATCCTGCCGTTGGGTAAGGGAATAAAAAGTATTGCGGTGATCGGACCGAATGCCGCCGAAGCGGTCATCGAAGGCGGAGGCAGTTCCAAAGTCCCGCCGCTGTACCGGGTGAGCCCGCTCGAAGCGCTGCAGAAACGTCTGGACGGCAAAATGAAGATCGAATATGCCTCCGGCAGCGACAATGTGGACGAACCTTTTACCATCCCAACCACCTGGCTAAAGGGCGGCCTGCATGGTGAGTTTTATGAAATGCCGGATTTCAGCGGCAAGCCGATCGAAGTGCGGGATGGTTTCGGTGCGGAATTCTGGTGGCATATCGCCTGGACGCCGCTACAGATCAAACCCATGGCAATACGCTGGACGGGCAGCCTGACGGTCCCGGAGGATGGATCGTACAAGATCGCTGTCAACCATGTTGGCAAGGTAAAACTCTTCCTGGATGGCAAATCCATCCTCGAGAGTGTGGCTTCGAAAGCGGGCACAAGGGATGTGTTCACCCGGGGCGTGGCGGTTCAGAAGCTGCAAACTGGCAAGGCCTACGAATTCCGGATGGAATACGTGCGCTTCCCGGAGCAGGAGGTTGTCAATTACGGTCTGGGTATCGGTCTGACATTCGAAGATGGCAAGGATAGACGACTGGAACAGGCAGCGGAGGTGGCCAAAAGATGTGATGTAGCGCTGGTATTCGCCGGGTATCCGGATGCATTCGAGAGCGAGGGTACCGACCGGCCATCGATCGACTTGATGGGGAAACAGAATGAACTGATCACAGCGGTGGCGAATGCCAACCCGCGCACGGTGGTTATCCTGAACACGGGCGCCCCGGTGAGCATGCCCTGGGTGGACCAGGTGGCGGCGGTGGTCGAGGCATATTACCCCGGTATGGAGAACGGCAATGCGGTGGTTTCCGTTTTGCTGGGAAAAGTCAACCCGTCCGGCAAGCTGCCGGTGACCTTCCCGGTGCGGCTGGAGGACAGCCCGGCATTTATTAATGCTTCCTTCCCCGGCTGCCGGGAGGTCAATTACGGCGAAGGTATTTTCGTTGGCTATCGCTATTATGACAAGAAAGATGTAACCCCGCTCTTTCCGTTTGGGCATGGACTTTCGTATACCAGCTTTAGCTACAGCGACTTGAAAGTGACCAAGAAGGTCAAATCCGGCCAGCCGGTGGAGGTCAGCCTGGTAGTTACGAACACCGGAAAAGCGGCAGGCAAGGAAGTGATCCAGTTATATGTAAGCGATGCCAAGTCGTCCCTGCCGCGACCGCCGAAGGAACTGAAAGGGTTTGCAAAAGTCGACCTTAAGCCGGGCGAAGCCGGGACTGTTACTTTCAGTCTGGATGAACGCGCACTTGCATTCTACGACCCACACAGGAAGAAATGGGTCGCCGAGCCGGGTGAATTCGAACTGCTGGTGGGCAGCTCGAGCCGGGACATACGCCTTAGAGCGAAGTTCGAACTGAAATAGTACGATGGATCCTCCCGGCTTCCCGGGAGGATCTGCTTTTATGCCAGGTGATCATTCACTGATCGGCGGGTACAGATCGAGTGTAAAGCTAAAGTGCGTGTTTCGCCAGAAGTGCTGCCGAACTTGCAATACTACCTGGAGGAACGCGCCCGGCATTCCATGGAGAGACAATCTGCTCCGGATGCGGAAGGCTGGGTGACCCTCGACCTGCTGTTCGATTCCTTCGTTACTGCCCGGACAAGGCTGCTTGGCCTGGGACGTTCTGTGGAATTGCTAACGCCTGAGCCGCTGCGAAAAAGCCTGATCGATTTCGCCGAACAAATCGTGAAGTTCTATTGGGAGAGTGGGAAAGGGAAACAGCCTGCCCCTGCAAGGCAGATCAATGCTTGAGGATCTGGAAAAGGTTGCTGTACTCGTCCGTCCATAGGCGCAGGGAGGTGATGTAACCGGCCATGGGTTTGGCACGGTTGGCGATGGCGGGGACTGCCAACACATTCGGATCACGCGCCAAAAGCACCCAAGTGGAAGCGCTGGTGTAATGACCGTCACCGGAATCTTCAATGACTACCCGATCCATATTGAAATGATCCGCCAGACCCCAGACGACCGGCAGCAGGTCGAGATAGCCGTTGGTGATGTGGACTGCCAGGACACCCTCAGGCTGCAGGAATTGTATGTAAAGGGCAAAGGCCTGCTCGTCGAGCAAGTGAACCGGGATGGCGTCGTTCGAGAAAACATCCAATACGAGAACATCATAGGCCGGAGGTTGACCGGCGGCCAGCTCGTTTTCCAGGGAAAGCCGGGCATCCCCGAGCACGACCTCGACTTTTGCCCGGGTGTCTTTTAAGTAGGAGAAGTAACCACCCTGGCCCTGCGCCAACTGGATGACAAGCGGGTTGATCTCGTAAAAGCGGTAAAGGTCACCGGGCTGTCCGTAGGCGGCAATCGTTCCGATGCCCAAGCCGAGCGCGCCGATGCGCAGCCCGGAGGCCGATCGGGGATGATTCAGAAGCGCCAGGCCGACCCCACTGTGCGGGCCATAGTAAACGGTTGGGATGTTACGCTCCCCGGGCCCCAGGAACTGGGCTCCATGAACCGTATTACCATGGATTAACTGGTAGGCGTAATTGGAGTCGCCGGGCGTGCCGATCTGACGGATGCGCACCACTCCGTAAAAATTACGCTGGGAGCGGATGGAACCGCTCAGGTCGGAGCCGATAAAAAGGAATGCCCGAACGCCCGTAATAAGAACGCTGACTGCCAACACGGCGAAGCTGATGCGGGAGAGTATCTCGGCTTTCATCCCTAAAGGCTTGGTGCCCCGGCCAATCCCCAGAAACAGCAGGCTGAAAAGCAATATTCCCAAGGGCAGCTCCCAGAAACCCTTGAACAGGGCCGGGGCAACGAATGCTACCAGGATCCCGCCCAAGGCTCCGCCGGCTGAGACCATCAGGTAAAAGGCTGGCAGGTGCTGCGGGTGAGGCCGTAAGCGGTACAACTCGCCGTGCGAGATCATGCAGGTGATGAAGAGCAGCAGGGTAAAGATGGCCACCTGCCAGGGGATGCCCAGCAGAGAGCCGTTGGCCATGGCCCAGTCATACAACAATAAGACCGGAAGGAGCAAAAATATGAATAGCTGCCGCGAATACCAGCGCTCTCCGGAAAAGGCCAACGCGAAGGTAAGGAGGTAAATGGCCAGCGGCAGAACCCACAGGAAGGGGATGACTGCCACCTGTTGGGTGAGATAAATGGTAGTCGACAGCAACAGGATGGAAGGGCAGGCGCTCAAAGCCAGCCAAAGGAGAACATCCCTGGAAGAAGGATTCAGATCAGCCGTGGCGGTTTCCGGATGGGATGCAGGAGAGATGCGCATCGCCTGGAGCGTGGAGAAGGCTGCCAGCCCTGCGAAGACCAGGTAGCCGCCCGACCAGAGCCAGCCCTGTGCGGGCAAAGACAGGTTCGGTTCGACCAGGAAAGGATAAGAGACCAGCGCGACCAATGAGCTGAGATTGGATAGTGAATACAAACGATACGGGGTCCGGTCTGTAAAAGCTCGACTGAACCAGGCCTGGATCAGGGAGCTATTGGAAGCCAACAGGAAGAATGGCAGCCCGACCGTGATGGACAGGAGCATGAAGATATCCAGAATGGGCGGTATGGCGCCACCCGGTTTCAGAGCGGCGGATGGGGTTAGCGGGGATTTCCAGGCCAGCCCGAGACCGAGCAACAGGGCGAGCGAGAGACCAAGCAGAACCAGGTGCAGGAAGCCGCGCGCACGAGTGCGGTGGCTTAGCCAGGCTGCGTATGCATACCCACCCGTCAGAAGCACCTGGAAAAAAAGCATGACCGTGGACCAGACTGCAGGTGTCCCGCCAAACCAGGGCAGAAGCGTTTTCCCGATCATCGGCTCAACCAGGAAGAGCAGGAAAGCGGAGAGACAGATTGGAATAATGTAATAAAGCATGGGCGGCTAAATCTTCATCTCATATACCCGGTAGCGCCGCAGGGGCGAGGCACCCAACTTCTTGATGGCATTAACCATCGGCCAGTTGTCTTCCAGCACATAGTTAATTTCCATCCACAGCTCGGAGGTATAAAGTGTGTCATGGATGGCACGGTAGATCAAACTGTCGATGGCCTTGCCCTGGTATTCAGGGATCACACCCAGCGCGAACATGCGGTAGTGGTGCAGGCGCGGGATTCCGGTGAGCAGCTTGATGAACCCAAAGGGGAACATATGCCCATTCAGACCTTTGAGCAGGCAGTTGACGTCCGGCAGTGTAATGGCAAAGCCTATTGGCTTGCCATCGGAATCTTCGGCGAAAAGCACACCCTTAGGCTGGAGCACGGGCTTCAAATCCCTGGCCATGGCCTGGACCTCGGCATCCGTAACCGGCGAATAACCCCAGTTGTCGATGATGGTCGAGTTGGCCAATTCAATGATGATCTTGACCTCCTCGTCATAGCGCTGCATATCCAATTGGCGGATATGCACGTTGTAACGCTTCTGAACCGCATCGGTCAAATCCATGATCCGGTCAGGAACCTTGTAGCCGTCTGCGGCGGAGATGTACCAGCACAATAGATCCTTGACCTTCGCCAAGCCAAAATTGGTCAGCTGCTCTCCGTAAAAAGGCGGGTTGTAGGGTGCCATCACTACTGGCGAAGGGGAAAAACCTTCCACCACCAAGCCCCATTCCTGTGAAACAAACGTCCATGGGCCGCGCATGGAAGTGCAGTTCCTGGTAAGCAACCAATCCCGGGCTGCATCCAGCAAGAGCCGCGCGGCTTGCGGGTCGGGGATGCATTCGTAATAGCCGAAGAGTCCAATGCGTTCCTTCCAGAAGTCGATCGCCAGGAGGTCAATAAAAGCTGCCACACGCCCAACGAATTTGCCACGATCTTCCAGCAGGAAGAGCTGCCACTCGCAGTGATCGAGCAGGGGATTGCGCTTCGGATCGAATTGGCCGCGCTGCTCTTCCCGCAGCGGCGGAACCCAGACCGGGTCGTTCTTATAGAGCTGGTAGGGAAGGTCGATGAAAGCGGCGAGGTCTTTTTTGGAAGTGACAGGCTGAATGTGCATGGGAGTCTCCAAATAGTTTTGCATATCCTAGCCGAGAATGGTTGAAGGCACAACAGATCTAAATCAAGTATTTGCCATTCTTTTTCAGCCAGGCAAGTCGACTCTTGAAATCCGGCATGAGTCCTTCCAGCCTGTCCCAGAATTTCCTGGAGTGGTTGTGAATTTGCGTGTGAACCAGTTCGTGCATGACAACATAATCGACCACCTCCGGCGGAGCCATGACCAGCCGATAGGTGAAACTTAGGGTGCCAAGTGAACTGCACGAACCCCAACGTGTACGCGCAGAGGAAATGCGGATCTTTTGGTAGCGAAAACCGTGTTTCCCGGCCAGGACAAGCACTCTTTCAAAAAGTAATAAAGCTGCCTGGCCCTTGTACCAGCGTACGAATGCTTCCTGGGCCTTCGGCAAGGCGGATTTCGACAATCTGAAAGATTTTCCATCAAAGGTCAGTGCGGAACGCTGGCGTGGGAGGATGTTGAGAGGATAAGCCATTCCCAGATAAAGAAATTTCTCGCCTTCCGCGAAGTGTTTTGGGGATATGGGTCCGGCGGCCAGAACCCTGGCCTGGTTCCTGGTGATCCAATCGCGGTGGCTTTCGACGAAGGCATTGATGCGAGTCTCGGACATCCGCTGCGGGGCGCGTACCGTCAGGCTGGCGTCGCGTTCGACAATGATCGCAATCGTTTTTCGGCGGGAGCGTACCAGCCTGTCTATGGGAATGAGCATGCGGCGATTGTAACCGAAAGTGTTGAAACTCAAAGAATTCAGCGGAGATGAACGGAGATGAACATAGATCAAGGCAAAGGATCCTGCGCGCAAGGTCGTTGAATCCCCATAATCCATTCCATTTATCCATGTTCATCTGTGGGGGATTCTACCAATCAGCCGTCACTCTTGGGCTGGTGAGGATTACATCAAGAAAAGCCTCTTTCTACCGAATTGCAGCGAACACGTTATAATTCTTCCAGGCGCGTGGGCGCTTTCCCGGAATAACCAAGATTAGTCCAGTGGCGTACGCAGATGAACCCGGAAAGGAATTTAAATGGATCAGATATTTATTACCGATCTGGTTGCACGCGGTATCATTGGAATTAATGATTGGGAGCGTAAAGCGCCTCAGGAGATGCTGATCAATATTGTGCTTTTCGCCGATCTGCATAAGGTTGGGGAGAGCGACGATCTCCATGAGGGTGTGGATTACCGGGCGGTCACTAAAAAGGTTTTAGCTCACGCCGAGTCAGCCCGGAAGTTGACTGTGGAAGCACTCGCAGCCGACCTGGCCAGCCTGTGCCTGGAAGAAGCACTTGTGAAAAAAGTTCGGGTGCGCGTGGAAAAACCGGGAGCCGTGCGATTTTCCAGATCCGTGGGGGTTGAGATCGAACGGGCAAAAGAAGATAGCTTCTCAGGAAATAACCAATGAATAAATATATTAAGCTTCTTTTCCAAATGCCAAAGGAAAACATTGTTCTGACAAAGCTGCGTGAGCGGCTCTTGAGAATGATGTTGATCAGTTCGACCATGGTCGGTACCGTACTATATGCGATCGCGCTGATCCCCGTTCTTCAAAAAGGGCTATATTCCACGATACTGCTTTATGGTGTTCTTTACCTCTGGATCATTCTAATTACATTTTTACCCAGGTTGCCCTTCCGTGTGCGGGCGATCTTTTGGTTGGGCCTGATTTACATGTTGGGGAGCATGAACCTTTTTATGAGCGGGTTCAATGTAGATGCAGGTATCTTTTTGATCACTTTTATCGCAATGGCGATCCTTCTGGTGGATTTGCAGGCCGGCATTGTGGCGCTTGTCCTCAGTTCTGTGACAGTTGCGTTTTCCGGATTCGTAAATATAAGCGAACACTTCTCATTATCCATGGGATTGTCACAGACGAATCCCCTGCTCTGGATCATCGGCGGAATAATCTTCCTGCTGATGGGGATTCTCCTGATATATTCCCTGACAATCGTAGTTCATGGGTTGGAGAAAAACCTGACAAAGGCTAATTTGTTAGCTGAAGAGCTTGAACAAACCAACCAATCATTGCGGATGAGCGAAGCGCATTATCGGACGCTTGTGGAAACCTCTCCAGGCCTGGTAGCGGTGTTCGATGTAGATGGGAACATCATGATGGCCAACCAGGTTGGATTGGAACTCTTCGGTTACGAGCACCTGGAGGAAGTAGCTGGTAAAAATATGATGGTTTTCATCGCCCCCGATGATCGGCTGAATGCAGCGGAAGCCTTCCAAAGAACGCTGAAGGTGGGTGGGCAAAAGGATATTGAGTTCCTTGCCATTAAGAAGGATGGCAATTCTTTTATTGCTGAATTTAGTACGAATGTGGTAATGGATGAGGCAGGTAAACCTCTGGCTGTTATCGGAGTCGGCAAAGATATTACAGAACGCAGGGAAGCAGAACAGCTTCTACGAGAAGCAAAAGAGGCACTGGCAGAGAAGGTGGTTGAAACGACAGTTCAACTAAAACAAACCACTGGCCGGCTGGATGAATTGGTCAAATATGCTCCAACTGTGGTTTTTAGCTTCCGACCTGAGGAGCGTGTGATCACCTATATCAGCGAAAACGTTTCGGCACTTTTGGGGTATGAACCTTCATCTTTTACTGAGGATAATAATTTCTGGAGTGACCATGTACATCCGGATGATATGGAAAGAATTTCGTTCCTGATGACTCAGCCGGGTAATCAAGACAGTTCCGTATTCGAATGTCGTTTTCTGAGGAAAGATGGAACCTATAGCTGGCTGCGTGGCGAGAGAAGGTTAATCGAAGGGTCAGATTATAAACCGGTTGAATACGTTTGTTCATTGTCTGATATTACCGAGAGTAAAAGTTCCGACGAGATCCTCAAGAAATCCGAAGCCAGGTATCGCAACCTGTATGAGAGCATGATAGATGCTTACGACAGTGTCGATATGGAGGGCAGGATACTAGAGTGTAACCCGGCGTTTGAATTGATGCTTGGGTATACAGCAGAAGAACTTCGTCAATTAACATATAAGGATATAACGCCAAAGAACTGGCATGCTTATGAGGCCGAGATTGTCGAAAAGCAAGTGCTTCGTAGAGGCTTTTCAGATGTTTATGAAAAGGAATACATCCGAAAGGATGGTTCTATCTTTCCGGTGGAATTACGGACCAAACTCATACGGGATGAGAAGGGTGATCCTGCCGGAATGTGGGCAATCATTCGGGATATCAGTGAACGTAAACTGATCGAACAAATCCTGCGTGAGAGCGAAGGGCGCTACAGGGAACTGCTGGATAACTCCATGCAAGGCGTGATTGTTTTCCAGGATATGCAGGTCGTATATACCAATGATGCAGTCTCTGAATCGCTCGGCTATAACACTGCAGAAATAAAAACCCTTTCCCCAGCTGAGATCATCTCGCTTGTACATCCGGATGACCGGCGAATGTTCCAGGAAAGGTTGGCTAGCCATCAGGCTGGTGCAGCACCCCCAGAAAGATATTCCCTGCGTGTGATCCATAAGAATGGCGAAATCCGCTGGATAGATGCAAGGACTGTACCGATCGAACTCCAGGGCAGGCCAGCCTTGATGACCACCGCCATTGATGTCACGGATATTAAACAAGCCGAGGCCCAATTGCAGGAAAGCGAGCGAGTAGTACGCACCATTCTGAATGCCCCGGACGCATTGGTATTCCTGCTGGACACGAACGGGGTACTTATTTCTGCGAATGATAAATTTGCGTCAAGGATGGGAAAGGGCGTTGCTACGCTGGTTGGGAAGCATGTTTACGATCTCCTGCCAAAAGAAATTGCCGAGGCAAGACAAATACCATTTGACGAGGTAATCAAATCAGCCAAACCAGTCATTTACGTGGATTCGCGTGAAGGCGTCTGGTTCGAGAACAGTTTATATCCCATCCTGGATGAGTCTGGAAAAGTGGCAAGCGTAGCCATTTACGCCCGGGATATTACCGAGCAAAGACGGGTGACAGAGGCCTTGCGCGCCAGTGAAGAACAATACCGGAAGCTGACTGAAGCCTCGCATGATATGATATTTATCATTGACAGGCAGGATCGTATTGAATACATTAATTCATTTGGGGCGAATTTACTGGGACATGAAGCGCAGGAAATGATTGGCCAGCCGCGGGCGCGTTTCTTCCCTTCCGAAACGAGCGGAAAACAGGAGCCAAGCATTAAGTGGGTCCTGCGGACCGGAGAGGCGCTTTCTGCAGAGAGTATAAATGCATTCCAAAAACAAACGATCTGGTTGAACACCTGGATGGTCCCTCTGAAGGATGCTTCTGGTCAGATAACATCCGTGTTGGGGGTATCGCGTGATATTACGGGTCGGAAACGGGTAGAAGAAGACCTTCGGGAGGCCCGGAATCAATTGGATGAACGTGTGCTCGCACGAACCAGGGAATTATTGGCCACCCAGGAAAAACTGCGCATTCTCACGGCCCAAACCATTGCTGCCCAGGAAGGGGAACGACGTGCGATCTCGCGCGAACTGCACGATGAGGCCGGCCAAGCTTTGATCACCTTGAAATATGGCCTGGCTGCGATCCAAAGTGAGCTCCCTGAAACAGAAACCATATGGCGGCGTCGCTTGTCCGACTCAATGACCATCATCGACCAGACGATGACCCACATCCGGGCACTGGCGCACAGCCTGCGGCCTCCAGTATTGGAGGTCGGCGGAATCGACCTGAGCTTGCAGGATTACTGCCAGGAATTATCAAAACGAACGCAGATCCCAATTTATTATCAGGGTGAGGATATCCCCGGACTGCCGGATGAAATAGGCATCAGTCTCTATCGTTTCGTACAGGAGGCTTTGACAAATATATTAAAACACGCCCATGCCACCGAAGTGAAGGTCAGGCTGCAACTACGGAAAGGGGAAATAACTCTGTCCGTTTCTGATAATGGGCGCGGGATGAAAGACGTTACCCAAACGGGCGGTTTGGGATTGCTTGGAATAAATGAACGTCTGAACCTTTTAGGAGGCAGGCTGGAAATCAAATCACAAAAGGGACGCGGCTCCAGGCTGGTCGCACGTGTCCCCAGGGAGAAAGCTGCCGCCCAATAGGCATTTGTACGATATGTTCTGAAATGCATTCGGAGGTCAGTATAATGTCATCGTTATCAAATAGTAGGGGATTGGGGGAGGATGGGGATGCGGGTGGCTCCACACCTTATGGGTATAGCGACGCCTCTGTGGGGGACGGGCGGGATATCCGGCAAGGTTGCGTGACCACCCGCTCACCTCATTCCAAGAGTTCAAACACATATTTCATGAATTTAAGCGTGTCAAAACCTATCAAAGAGGGTCCGCAATGTTAGCTAAAATCAATGTTGCCATTCTAGATGACCATCAAAGCATTATTGATGGGTTCATTTACCGTCTCTCCATGAACCCGGAGATCCAGATTGTCGGTACAGCCACTTACGGGGAAGATTTAAGCCCCATGATCGACGGTAAAGAAGTGAACGTATTACTCCTGGACGTCAGTATTCCCAACTCGGAGGAGGACCATAACCCGTACCCTGTTTTGCACATTATTCCACGTTTATTGGAGAAACACCCAGGATTGAACATCCTGATCATTTCGATGTACACCCAACACTCGCTGATTGAAGCTCTGGTAAATGCAGGTGTGAGCGGTTACATTTTCAAGGACGATCAGGTCTCCATCCAACAACTGGATAAGATCGTTGTAAAAATTGCCAAAGGCGGTAATTATTTCAGCCCGGGCGCGTATCGGGATGCGATTGAAAACCCGGTTCATTCCCTGCTTACCCCGCGCCAAATGGAGGCATTGTCTTTATGCGCCTCCAGTCCGGATGGTGACACGGTTGCCCTGGCAGGTAATTTGGGCATCAGCGGTTCTACCATGAGGAACTTGTTGTCTGGCGCTTATCTACGTCTGGGAGTACGCACACGCGCGGCGGCAATTGCAAAAGCCCATCAATTGGGAATCCTGCCTGATCAACCTGACCCTGCAGTTGATGAGAAAAAAGAGGCCAGTCAATCTTCCAAACACATGCAAAAGGTTCTAAAAGCTTGATAAAAAGCATGTGGAGCCTCAGATAAAATCCAAGCTTCCCTGGCGCCAAATGCCAGGGAAGTTTTGATTTAGCAAGTTATATTATTTGGTTGTGCTTAGTTTGCAGAAGTATACGGCAGCGCGGCGCGTTCTACTTTTACTAATGGGTAGATATCCACCAGCTCGTAGATGCGGCTGCCGAGGCCGTATTTTTCGGCATACTCCGTGGTTTTGTAAGGATCCTTTAGCGGGCCATGGAGCTGCCGGAATGGATGGCCCTCACGGAAATGGACTTCCATTGCCAGAGGAATGTTCTCTTCAATCAATTTGGTATTGGCGATTGCATCCAGGGTGGCCTGTTCCACTGCGACAATATCATCCGAGCCAAAGATGCCCACATCCGGCAGGATGGCCATGCCGGTGAAACCAAAGCAGTCGCATAGGGGAGTCATTTGAGTGGCAAGGTTGATATGGATGGCTTTGCCTGGCTGGAATGTGGACATTGTTTCGCTGACTGAAATGGCGCAAGCCTCCATAAAACTCTCGAAATTAACCTTGTCGATCTTTAGACTGCCCTGAGGGGCAACTTTCAAACAGCGTCCGCACTGGTTGCATTGCTCCATGTGCAGGTGCATGGTGCCGGGGGCTTTCTTATCTTCCACGATCGCCTGGAAGGGACAGGATGCTGCAATCTGTGGAATAGATGTGGCAGGATCGGGGCAGTTCTCGGGGAACCAGTACTGATCGAAGTGCATGGAATCATGCATCCGGCCGCGTGTCTCACCAGCCATGCACCCCAAGGCAAGATTCTTAATAGCAGCCCCAAATCCGTTGGATGGATGGCCTTTGACATGCGCAAAGTTGACCATAAAAGTTGCATCCTGAATGAATCCGGCTACTTTCCAGGATTGGATATTTTTATAGGGGCGTTGGTGTTCGTAATAATATTTTTCATCCGGACCGGCGGCGGGATAAATCGGGCAGCCGAGACTCTCGGCGGAGTAACCGCGCATCTCAGCTCCGGCCACATCCCAGGGGACATCCGCTACGAATGGTTTGCCACCACCATCCTTAACAGCCTGGACTACCTTGCGCACAAAAACCGGATGGAGGGTCGAGTAGCCAATGTTGTTGGCGGTGTGCATTTTGATGACCACCCGCTCATCTTTTACCCGCTCACGCAAGTGAAGTTGCTCGAGAATCAGGTCGAGCTTTGCAGGCAGGGTTTCTTTGGCTTCCAAAAGAGATTGGCGTGCTGTTCCAAAATAGACTTTACTAGGCATACTGTTTACCTTGGATTGCGGGATCGCTTCGAAGTTGGAGTAAATACGCGAAAAACTCCCATTACTATTATCACGGGAGTTCCCGGTGACCCGTTTCCTTTCGATAAGATGATGGAATTATAATGGATGTAAGCCAGAATCAAGGACCATTTTCAGATTGTGATAACCTGGCGAAAAATGCTGCTGGTTAGCTTGATTGAAAGAATGCGCATCCTGTGCGTTAATCACCGAAGGGCAGGAAAAATAAAAACAGGACTGCACTCCGGCAGTCCTGCCTGCGCTGCTCCGGGGCATCTATCCAACAGCCTGTTGTTCCTCAGGTTTTGCACCTGTACCGCGCACGTTTACCAATTTTTTTAGAATATCGAACCAGAAGGGGGCACCCTGGGCGGCGGCGGCACCGGTTAGCAGCATGCCTATTACTTTTGCCAACCAGCCATTCAGATCGACTGGCAGGTTCATAATTCCGCTGCAATTTACCTTTCCGCTATTATCCCGACTGGTAATTCCCCACACCTGTCCTGGCTTGATTGGCAGTAAAGTGCACTGCCCCCCACCGGTATTCATCGAGCCGATCGTCCAGCCAAAGGGAATATTCAACGCCTGTAATTGAGTCTTCAAGGCCGGTATATTCTGGAGCGGACCGGGGGTTGAGCCAGTCTGGGAAGCGGCTGGCGGGGGATAGTTTTGGGCTTCAGCAATGATCGTCTGGCGAAGAGTTGGCTCACGCCAGAGACTGGTTGCCACGTTAATTGAGTCCACATTTAATATCAGGGCCAGGATGAAGCCGATAATAAAAGCATTTAATTGAGCGTGGCGTTTGTAAGAACCGGAGATGCGGCTCATTGAATCATTGAACCAGGATTCCAGGTTGGTACGCGTGCTGGCTACCGGCAGTTCTCCCTGCGGGGCCAAGACTTCGCCCTGCCTGATAATGGCGGTGACCGAAGCCCCCAGACGCGGATTGGTCTTCTGCAACGCAAGTACTCCGAGACGAAATTGGCGCATTATCAGGTCGGTGTCGGCTCCAGTTTCCGTAGCGGTGCGTTGCTGATTGACAAATTGTCCGTAGTAAGTATCTACTTGCGGGATGAGCACTTCCAGAGTGGGCTTCAGTTCCGGGTATTTCTCCCCGTAGGCCTGCACCTGGAACTTGAGACTGTCCAACGCGGCGGACCCGGCACCCGAGGCGGCGATATTCTTGGCGGTCTCCAAAATGGCAATCCAATCTTCACGGGCGAGTTTCTGCTGTTCGGGGCTTTCCAAGGCATTCAGATGCTGCTCGATCTGGTCCGTCATTACCTGGACGGGAGAATTTTCTGTTCCAGCTTGAATGATGAGTTCGAACAGCGCCGCGCTGAATTTATTGGCTGGGATATAGGATGGGAGGCGTACCTTTTGGCCTTTTTTCTTAGGCTGTTGATAAAGATTGGCGATCAAAGGATACTCATAAAACCGGCGGGTCAGGTCCGGGCTGCTCAACATCTGGATAATGGCCTTTTCCAATCCTTTGGCACGCGAGTTAGCAATATTCCCCAACCATTCATGCAAAGACATTGTCCCGATACTTACCACCAACCATACGAAAACCAGGCCGATGGCAACTTCGAGAATTTCTTGAAGGTACATGGTCTCCTCCTCCAGAATCGCCACTACGATATTACCAGTATATAGAAAAATAGCCCCTTAGGCAAGGGGTTTTAGAGATTCCAGGATGGAATGGGATGTTTTGAGGAGTTAACTGCCCCTAATTTTGCCCTCAAATGGCATTTCCAGGAGAGCCCGGGAACGTGCTATTCACTGTTGTCTTGTATGTCAGCAAGCAGGTCTGGGATCTCTTTCAGAGTGGAGATGACCGCCTGCGGCTGGATCGCCAACTCACCTTCTTCCGGGATCTGGGCCCGGCGCGTGATCCAAATGCTGTAAAACCCCATCTGGTTCGCGCCCAAGATATCTGCTTCGAGAGTGTCGCCGACCATTACGATCTGTCCGGGGGCGACTCCGAAATAGTTCAGAGCCAGTTGAAAAATACGCCTGTCCGGCTTACGAATGCCAAACCCGGCGGAGGTAATGATCGTTTCGAAAAAAGGACGCAGTTCCCAACGATCGACCAATTTCTGTACATTTTGATCGTCGGATGTGTTGGAAACGATTCCCAATCGATAGCCTTGTTCCCGAAGCGTTTGAAGAGCTGGGATGGCATCGGGTTCAATATACCAATTCTGTTGAGTGATGGCGTACATGGCATCCAAGGCTGTACGCAGCACGGAAGCCGGTGTGTCGCGATAGCCTTTTTGCTCCAGTATTTCTTTCAGAACAGAGAAGGTGGTTTTTTCAATTGGACTGGTGCGAGCGGCATAGTAAGAATCCAAAAAAGTCTCAAGCTTACTGGAAAAAGGCTTGATTTCCAGGGGAATCCCGGACTGCTGCAACACTTCCATCAATTCACGGTCAGCCCGCTCATAGATCGGAGGCCAGGGGTCTTTCGAATAGATCAAGGTAGAACCGAGATCGAAGAGGACTACTTTGAATTCGGTCATTGTGGTTGAATTATAGCCTCCAAATATACTAACCGGCCGCCAATCGACCGGTTAGTATAGAATAATTAATAAACTGTATTGGGTTACAGCCGTTTAATTATGTGCACCTGGAATGATCAACCAAAGCAGCAGATAGAGTCCCAAACCGGGTACACCGCCAGGAATAAAAGCGATTATGAAGGCCAGTCGGAACCAGAAAGCGCGGATTCCGAAGAATTCTCCCAGGCCGCCACAGACACCGGCAATCACACGATTTTGCTGTGAGCGGCGTAACGGATTATGTTGTGGATTTGATGACATAAAATATTCTCCTTTAGAATGTATACCTTTAAATACGAAGGAAAGGTTCCCTGGTTGTATTCTGTGGGAGAAGGAGCATGCGGAGTTTGGCGAGGCTTTGTAAATGGGAAAGCAGCCTTATCTATCATCAGGGTTCAAAACGATCAAAAAAACCGGCTGAGAACAATTTACAGGATATCGGGAAATACTATAAATCCACCCAGATGCCGGTCGTCCCCCTGTTCCGGCGGAGGCGATACAAGGCGTTATGCCGGTCAACTAAAGGTATGCTTCAAAAAATGGCATATCTTGGCGCAGGTTACAAAAATGCGGTTCTTCAGAGGCGGAAACCGAGGATAAATAATTAATGCGGTGCAGAAGAAGGAACCGGCTGGTTTTCAGGACGGGGATTGGGTGGAACCGCGTTCCCTGGCTGGGAAATGGTCAGTTAGGATAAAAGTATCGAGAGTAAACCGAACTTTGCTACCACATAACCGCCGTTATTAAGACCGCTCGATATCAAGTCCAAAATGGTGGAAGTGCGAGGCTGAAGATCGGAACGTTCAAGCTGTTCCGAAGGGCATGCAATTCACCCATTGATATGGGTTGGCAGAAACCATTGGAGAGGTGGTAAGTTCCCGTACTGGCACCCCTTATAAATAACATCATAACCATTCCGACCGGCCAAACTGGATTTCGATCATCTCGCTGGTTTGATTGCGCTGGAAGAGAGATTACTGTATGTCAAGATAAGCCATCGAGCCAGTGAACTGGTCGGCGGCTGCCTGGCGGAAAAAGTGGGTTGTATTTATCATTAACTGCTTTTTATATAAATCCCGGTCGGGTCTAATTCTTCCCGAAGGATAACGAGTTCTTTTTCGGTCACGGGTTCGGTGATACGAATATTTTTGGCCACTTTTAACGCCCACCCTGTGTTTTCAATGGCTGCCTGGGCGGTCTTGCCCGGATGGAGAGCTGTCAGCACCAATTCACCTGAATCATCTGGTTCCAGGTACCCTATGTCAGTGACTACGCCAACCGGTCCCTGGCCGCGCAGTCCAGCTCTGGTTCGCCCACCCTGGCCGTCCAGATATCCCGCGGAGGTCAGGAAATCAACCTTTTCCGGGAACCGCCTTTTCTGGTGGGGTGTCATGATGTAGCAGCGGTTGGCCCATGCCGCAATTTCCTGAGCACCGCCTGAACCAGGTAGACGAACCTTGGGATGCGTATAGTCACTGCCAATGACGGTCGCGTTGATGTTTCCATACCTGTCAATTTGCGCCCCACCCAAAAAACCCACATCCACATTGCCGCGTTGAAGATAATTCGCGAAAATATCATACATACTGACCACTGAGAGCGCTCCGCTGACCAGAGTCGGGTCTCCAATGGAGAGCGGAAGGCGGGCCGGTTCGGCTCCGATGACGCCTGCCTCGTATATCATCACCAGGTCAGGGGCGTGAGTCCGTTTGGCCAGATTGCAGGCCAGGTTGGGTTGACCGACACCCACGAAGACCACATCCCCATTTTTCAATAGTCGGGCAGCGTTGATAATCATCAGTTCAGAGGAAGAATAGGAGAGTTCAGTCATGGTTTGTCTTGTCCGAGTTTCCAATTCCGCAATCCAGTGCGGTATTCAACCAATTGTCCACTTCGTTCGCTGATCCTTGTGCAATGATCAGGAAATGTATGTATTCCGGTCCTATGTGCATTCAATGGCCTTCCGCGATGTTCGCGCCAATTGATATAGATGCACGAAACAATTGACGTGCAATTTCCTGGGCTTATATTGTATTTGGCCAGGTTTTCAGTTCACTGTTGATTAGCATCGTTACCTGGCGTGCCTTCTGGTAGAAGCCCAATTCATGATAGTCCATTCCCCTAACTCCTTTCCCCTGTGCCATCAATATTGACCATAATTAACCGCCTCACTCATCCTTGGGCGGACTTTTAGGCGGGTTTGGATTTCGAAGCCGAGTTTATTCCAGTATTCCTCCCGGTCCTTAACGCCATAGACCCATTCATCGAGGTAGGATTTTATGGCCTCATTCGACTCGCTGATTTTGTCCCACTTCAAGTAAAAATCATTATCCCGATCATAATATCCCTGCGCATAGGAAGGATGGGAAGCAAATGGAACGTGACACACGGCACTGACAATAAAACCGGGAATGAGAGTCCGGTTTGGGTCAGAGCGGATGACGGCCTCATCCACGATTTCTTCAGCGGTCAAGATCAGGTGCCGGGCGGCAAAAGCGGACTCTTTTTGCTCACCAATGATGCCCCAAAGATGAGCATTGCCATTCGCATCGGCCCGCTGTACATGCACAATGGCAACGTCCGGGTTCAGGGCTGGAACTGTGATGACCTCCTGACCGGAATATGGATCGACCACACGCCGTATGCGTGGATTGGCCCGTTCCAGGTGTGTGGCGGCGGTCTGGTTCATCGGCATGAAGGGTAGACCTGCCGCACCTGCCTGTAAACGTGAGATCATGCCAAAATGGGAGTATTCCTCCCATTCCACCTCTCCTTTTTCGATGGCCGAGCGCACGATACGCAGCGAACCGACCCCCGGGTTGCCCATATAGGAAAAAATCACTTTGCGGGCACATCCAGCGGCAACCAACTGATCGTAGATCAGGTCCGGAGTGGCACGCGCAAGCACCAGGTTGTGAATGCCCTGACGGATGATCTCGTGCCCGGCGGCAAACGGAATCAGATGGGTGAACCCTGCGGCATAAACGGTATCTTCATTATGTACAAATTTGGAGACGGCTTCGGAGAGTGGGATGAGTTTATTCATTTTTTCTCGGTATTCCCGGTTCGTTTTTCCTCTCGGCGTTGGTGCGTGCGCTGCCTTGCCTTGCGGACGCTGGCGAAGCGTGTGGGTTCCTTGGGCTGCGATTTTCCCCGTAAAACCAATCCGAAGAACAAGGCAGCGACTGCGTACAGAAAATACAGGCCATGGGTTTCTCCAGCAAATATGGATCCAATAAATAAGATGATAAAAGCGCATCCGACCAGGACAAGAAATGTACCAATTCGGGGAAGTAAACCATTGTTCATACCGGCTTATTATAGATGATTCTCTCTTTTCGAGGTGAGAATTAGGAAGGCCTGCATAAGAAAAGAGGAAGGATGTCTCTTTCCATCCTTGAATAGGGCCATTAAACTATATAATTAGAATGAATTTCTTTGATTGAAAGGAGTTGGGTATGCGGCTTTACGTGGATAGCACGAAATGTTCGGGATGCAACGCCTGCCGGGTAGCCTGTTCTCTTAATCTATTTGACGAGAACAACCCCAAAAAGTCGGCGCTGGTCATCGAACCTCATTTCCCCTCACCAGGCATGTATACCGTAAAAGTCTGCACTCAATGTGGAGACTGTGCCAAGGTCTGCCCGACTGAAGCGATCAAGCAGGATGAAAAGGGCGCCTATTACGTGGATTTCGCCGAATGCAACCTGTGCGAAGCCTGCGTCCCGGAATGCCCGGAGGGCGTAATGTTCATCCGTGCCGAATTGGCGGACACAGCTTGGAAATGCAACCTGTGCGGTGACTGTGTCAATGTATGCGGTACCAGCGCCCTATGGATTGCGGAAATAGAAACGGCGACTGCATAAGGAGGCACCTATGAATGGTTATGCTGGAAAAATCCTGCGTGTTAATCTGACGACCGGCACTTTTACGAAAGAACCGACTCCGGCGGATGTGGCGCGCGATTTCATCGGTGGACGCGGTTTTGGGATTTACTTCCTGCTCAAGGAAGTCCCCAAAGGTGCCGATCCGCTTGGTCCCGAGAATAAATTGATCATCTCGAGTGGTCCCATCTCTGGAATGATGATCCCCGGTGGCGGAAAATGCGACTGGACCACAAAGGCCCCGCTAACGGGCGGATATGCCGGCGCGTCAATGGGCGGCCACTTTACGGCTGAGATGCGCTATGCCGGGTTGGACTCGATCATCCTGGAAGGAATCAGCCCGAAGCCGGTTTATCTGTTCATCGATAATGACCGGATCGAGCTGCGGGATGCTTCCGGTCTGTGGGGAAAAGCCACATTTGAAGTGGAGAAACAATTCAAGGAAAAACTTGGCGAAGAGTACCAGATTGCCACGATTGGACCCGGCGGCGAGAACATGGTCTCTTATGCCTGCATCAACCACGATTATGGCCGCCAGGCCGGACGCGGCGGGGTGGGGGCCGTGATGGGTTCCAAGAAGGTCAAGGCGATTGTCCTACATGGGACCAAATCCATTCCAGTGGCAGACATGCAAGCCTATCGCAAGGCCGGCATGGCGCTCTATAAAGCCTGCAAGGATGCCGAAGGTCTGAAGGAATGGATCCGCTATGGTACCACCACGGTGGTCGACTGGTGCAACCAGGTCGGTGCCTTGCCCACGCGCAATTTCAGCGCCGGTTCCTTCGAAGGAGCTGAGGGCATTTATGGAAAGACCATGCGCGAGAAGATTGTCATCACTGACAAAGGCTGCTTTGGCTGCCCATCTCCCTGTGGAAAGTACAGCCGCTCCAAAAAATATAACAGCTATGTTGAAGGCCCGGAATATGAAACCATCGGACTGATGGGTTCCAACCTGGGTATTGATGACATCGAAGTAGTCGCACAGGCTAACCTGTTGTGCGACGACTTAGGTATCGATACCATCAGCGCAGGAAACTCCATTGGTTGGGCGATGGAATGCTACCAGAAGGGAATTTTTACCAAGAAGGATACGGATGGGTTGGATCTAAAATTCGGGAATGTCGAGGCGATCTTCACCTTGATCGGGAAAATAGCCCGCAAGGAAGGTTTTGGCGTTCTGCTGGGAGAGGGTGTAAAGCGCGCTTCGAAGAAGATCGGCCAGGGAACTGAGAAGTTCGCCATCCACGTCAAAGGCATGGAACAATCCGCGTATGCCACCCATAATGCCACTGCCATGCTGCTAGCTTATATGACCTGTGATGTCGGAGCGCACCATAACCGTTCGTGGGCCATCACTTATGACTTGCAAGTAGGTCGCGATCTGGTTGTCCCCGAAAAAGTTGCGCGCGTCATCTGGTTGCAGAACTTCCGCCCGATGTTCGATGTGATCGGCGGCTGTCGTTTGCAGTGGGTGGAACTCAGCATCGATCGTGACCTTTACGTGCCGGCGTTGGAAGCCATTACGGGCATCCACCGCAGTTGGGAAGACCTGGAAAAAGTAGGCGATCGGATCTGGAATATGACGCGCATGTTCTGGGCGCGTGAAAATGATGGTTTCGGACGCGAGTGGGATCTGCCACCTGCGCGTTTCTACGAAGATGCCCCCACTACGGGTGCCACCAAAGGCCAGATCACGAAGCTCGAGGACGTCAACCGCTTGCTGGATATGTACTACGAGCAGCGCGGATGGGACTCAAACGGGCTGCCCACCCTAGAGACAATCGAAAACCTGGGCCTGGAAGCGGTGGTGGCCTGAAATGACGGCCAGCATTCGTCTGAGCGACTCCCTCAAGAACCTGCTTGGAAGCGAAGGCCTGTTCACCATCGAGGCCGGGCACAGCGTACGAGAAGCCATTGTTTCGCTAGGCATCAACCCCGACCTTGTGGCAGTGGTTTCCGTAGGCGACGAGATGCAGTCAAAGGATTATTTGATCCAGGAAGGGGATACCGTCCGACTCCTGGCTGTGATCGGCGGCGGGTAAAAACAACTTCGGGCGGCAGTCAAACTGCCGCCCGAATATTTTTAAGAGTACGGATCACTGGATGATCGTCTGGATTTGTTCGTGCATATATAACGGCAGATAGTAACGTCCGCCCGAGTTCTTGCCGCTTGAGCCGGAGGCCTTCCAACCACCGAAGGGCTGGAAACCGGGCCAGGCACCGGTGGTGGCACCTTGCGGACGATTGGCATAGGCCACACCGGCCTGGATATGGTCAAAAAACCATCCGGTTTCTTCGGGACTGCCATAGAACCCCGCGGTGAGTCCATAATTTACTTCATTGGCATGCTGCATGGCCTCGTCAAGTTGATTGAATTTACCGATGGTTGTAATCGGCAGGAACATCTCGTGTTTCCATAGTCGGTGTTCAAACGGTAAATCCACAACCAGGCTCGGTTCACAGTAATAGCCCTTGTCGAACAGGCCTCCGGTTCGAACATGGCCGCCGGTCAAGAATTTACCTCCTGCACCAGTAATTTCCTCGGAGTATTCCTGGTATTCGTTAAACGAGTTTTTGTTAATTACCGGTCCAAGATAAACCGAGCGATCAGTCGGGTCACCAATGGTTAACTTTTCGGTTTGTGCCTTGAGAAGCGCGGTGAAGTCTGCATAAACCGGTTCCTCCACCAAGACACGCGAGGCGGCCGAGCATTTTTGTCCCTG
Organism: Anaerolineales bacterium; assembly: GCA_017882145.1. Classification (GTDB taxonomy): domain Bacteria; phylum Chloroflexota; class Anaerolineae; order Anaerolineales; family Villigracilaceae; genus UBA877. The sequence goes on along the minus strand of JADGQB010000013.1, from coordinate 4,328 downwards.
CAGGCCAAAAGCAGAGCGGACAATGCCCAGGGCGGCGCGTTCAAAGTCAGCATGGCGTGAAACGATCACGGCATTCTTGCCGCCCAATTCCAGAATGATCGGGCGTATCCAATTGCAGCTTGAAAAATCCTGGAAGATCTTTGAACCTACATCGAACGAACCGGTAAAGGTTGCCCCATCCACCGCACAGGTAACGAGCGCCTGCCCAAGAGTGCTGCCCGGGCCACTGACATAGTTCACCACGCCATCCGGCAGGCCGGCATCCCGGAAACACTCCACCAAAAGACGCACAATCCAGGCAGTATCGGAGGCGGGCTTGATGACCACCGTATTGCCTGCCACCAAAGCCGCGCCAGCCGGCCCACCGGTGAGGGCGAAGGGGAAGTTGAAGGGACTGATCACCAGCCAGACGCCATAGGGCCGCATAACCGAAACGTTGTGAGCTTCGTAACCGATCAAGGGATCCTTGCCCATCTCAAGAAGAAAGCCATGATTGGCTTCCATCTGGTCGCAGGCATAGTTAATCAGGTCGATCGTTTCCTGAACATCCCCAAGGGCTTCCATGCGGTTCTTGCCAACTTCCAGGGACATGGCGGCAGCCATTTCGAAAAGGCGCGTCTCGATCTGGCCAGACGCCTTACGCAGGAGTTTGACGCGTTCCTGCCAGGGTGTGCGGCTCCAGCCGGGGAAGGCCTTGCGTGCCGCAGCCAGGGCCTGCAGCGCGTGGGTTTCATTGCCTTTTTGCATGACTGCCAGCACCCAATCAGTGTTGATCGGTGAGTGATCCTCGAATTTCTCCTCGGCGAACACATCCTGGTTGTTGATGAGCATGGCATGCTCCCGGCCGAGTTGGGTTTTGGTTTGGGCCAAGGCGGCATCGTACTTGGCGTGAAGTTCTTCGGGTGGATTGAACATGGTTGCATAAGTAAGTTTGAATTCCATTTTCCAGCTCCTGGACGAGAATTTCCGCTCGTCGCGGTCTTTTATTATGATTAGAGTATATTGCAGACTGCAAACAGAGTCAATAATAGAAGATGAAATCTGTCATATTTATTATAATTTATTAATCGGCTGAATATGTGGTTTGCGATTCCAATGCAGATTTAATTAATTCAAGGCTTATAATTTAGGCTATGAAATCCAACCGAATTTCTTCCATTGATCAGTTCCGCGGCTTTGCCATTTTGACGATGGTACCGGCAAACTTCATGGTAGGCGTTCAAATCATCCCGGCCTGGCTGAAACATGCCCCCGATATTGGCCTGACGGTGATCGATCTGATCGCTCCTTTCTTCATCTTCGCGATCAGCCTGACGTATGGACTGTCATTCAGCCACCGTCTTGCACGCGATGGAGCGTTCCGTGCTTACAGCTACTTCCTGACCAGGTACCTGGCGATCATCGGCCTGGGTGCGATCATCTCGGCGGCTGAGACAGCCTCAGGCCAAAACCCCAGCGGAATCGACTGGGGTGTCTTGCAAGCCATCGGCATGGCTGGGTTGGTAACCTTGCTGGTCATCCGTCTCCCGTCGATATACCGCTGGTTGATCGGTGCCGGGATCCTGGTGGTTTACCAGCTCATCCTGAATAATTTCCTCTTGGACTTAACTTTACGTTCCCCGCATGGCGGCCTGTACGGCTCCCTGGATTGGGCCGCTATGATGATCCTCGGAACATGTATAGCTGACCTGTTCCATGGCGAGGAGCGGGCCAAAAAGTTTTTTCCATGGGCATCTCTGGCAATCCTGGCCGCAGGTATCCTGCTGGCGATCTATGCACCAATCAGCAAGCACCGGGTCTCTTCTTCGTACGTACTGGTCACACTGGGGATCAGTGCAGTGCTTTTCTTACTTTTTAACTGGGTTTCCGGGCATCTGCACTGGAACAGTCGGCTCCTATTGGCCTGGGGGAAGAATCCTTTGGCACTTTACTTTTTCCATTATCTACTGATCGGTCTCTTCTTCCTGCCGGGTATTCCCGGTCTGTATGCTGCTGCGCCGCTCTGGGTGGTGATCCTGGAGCTGGTCTTCCTGCTGGTAGTCATCTCGGCAACTGCCATATGGATGGACCGCAAAAATATCATCATTGCCATATGATCCAACGAGTAGAAAAAAATATGTTAAATTTCCTGAAAACAACCTGGAAGGGTTGGAGAAGACTGGCGTTGATCCTGCTTTCCCTGGCGGCGATCGTTTTCTTTTCCCGACAGCTAACTTTGCGCGCACCTGTCAGCGCAGCCACAGACCTGAAACCATTTTCCCTTACGGGTTACCAGCGGCTGTTGATAATGGCACCGCATTGTGATGATGAAACGCTCGGTTCGGCGGGCTTAATCCTGGCAGCAGAAAGGGCCGGTATCCAGGTGAGAGTGGTGATCGCCACGAACGGGGATGGCTTCCTGTTTGCCACCATGCAGGATTTTCGCAAGTTGTACCCGCGCCCCCAGGATTTCATCCGATTTGGCGAATTGCGCCAGCGGGAAAGTCTGGCGGCCTTGAAGATCCTGGGAATACAAGCGGATCAAGTCACCTTCCTTAGTTATCCGGACCGGGGCACGCCATCTGAATGGAACGACCACTGGTCAGCTCGGAATCCTTTCCGTTCGCCGTTCAGCCAGGACACCAAAAGCCCCTATCCTCTCACGTACGATCCGAATTCGGTCTATGCAGGAGAGGACTACCTGGGCGATATCATGTCCATTTTGAAAGATTACCGCCCCGATCTAATCGTTTACCCACATCCGGACGATGTACATCCCGATCACTGGGGGCTGAATGCTTTTACACGCCTGGCAATTACTGAAGTAAACCATGCGGATATAACTTTTCGACCCACCCAGCTAACCTACCTTATCCACCGGCCGGATTTTCCGACGGTGCGAGGACTCAAGCCGCAGGAGAGCCTGGTTCCGCCCCCGGCGCTGCTGAGCCTGTATCCGGATTGGGTACGCCTGGTTTTGACACCTGCCGATGTTCAGAAAAAAGGACTGGCTGTTCAGGCTTATCGCAGCCAACTGCCACTCTTGCATGGGCTAATGGACAGCTTCGTGCGCAGCAATGAACTTTTTGCTCCTGTGGAAAATGGTTCCCTTCCGGTTGTTAATAAAGGGAACCCGGACGATCCTTCCACCTGGATCGGGACAAATGGGCAGCCCATCCCGCCTTTGGAACGCGACCCGGTGGGTGACTTCATTACACGCAACGCCGTTCCCGGCGGCGACCTGGTGGCAGCATACCTTGCGCGGGATGGTTCCAACAACCTGTGGATGTGTTCCCAGGTGCGGGATGAGATTAGCAGCGGATTGACCTATCGTCTGCGTTTGAAGGCGATGGATGGGAACAGTGTGCATACATTCCAGGCACGAACAGGCGCAGCCCAGACTGGTTGGACAAAAGCGACCCATTCCGGGGTGTACACCTGCGCCCAGGTCAGCTTGAGCGAACTCGGCAATCCATGGGTGGTCTTTATGGGCACGGATGTGGAAGGAGGCGGCCGCCTGATGGACCAGACCGGCTGGCAACTGGTAACCATCCCCACGCTGCCTTGAGCGGCTAAAATGTCTAAACTCTTCGTACGTCCATACCAATTTAAAGACCGGGAAGCGGTTCTCCGTATTGGAGCAGATACCGCTTTCTTCGGAGCCCCGATCGAAGCCTATATGGAAGACAGGAATGTTTTCCTGGAGGCCTTCTATGCTTATTACACGGATATCGAGCCGGAACATGCCTGGGTGGCCTGTGCAGATGAGACAGTGGTTGGCTTCCTGACCGGCTGCGTAGACTCGCATATTCATGACCGGAGATATGTGCGGTTCATCCTGCCTGGCCTGGTCAGCAAGGCCTTACGCGGCAAATACCGCTTTGGGAGGCGGTCCATCGGGTATCTGAGCGGGCTGCTGGGCGGCTGGCTGCGGGGCGAGTTCACACATGCCGACCTGGAGACCTATCCGGCCCACCTGCATATCAATGTGGATTCGAACTGGCGCGGCCATGGGCTCGGCCAACGGCTGATGGATGCCTATCTGCAACAATTGCGCAAATTAGGGGTGAAAGGGGTGTACCTGGACACCACCAGTCTTAACGAAGCTGCCTGCCGCTTGTATGAGAAAATAGGTTTCCGTATTCTGGATGCCCGACCGGACCGGTTTTGGGCAAAGTGGTTTGGCTATCCAGTTGAAAACCGCTGTTATGGCCTGAGACTTATATAATAAACATATACTTCTGAATGGGGAATATTAATAGAATACATTAGATATTACCTATAAATCATCACCCATTCCCCGTTGACAACGTGTCACGTTTGAAATGAAGGGCGTTGACGGGCGTTTA
>JADGQB010000285.1 GCA_017882145.1 Anaerolineales bacterium | reverse complement strand
CCACGGCCGTTTTGCCGCCCGCACCGGCCTGGGCGCAGTCATGGGCTCCAAGAACCTCAAAGCGATCGCTGTGCGCGGCACTGGCAAAGTCTCGTTGTACGCCCCTGAGGAATTTAAGACCATCACCAACCAGATCCTGGCGCTGTATAAAGATGACTTTCCCGCTCAATCCTTGCGGGCCTATGGTACCGCTGGTTATGTGAACCTGAGCCATATGCTGGGCGACCTGCCCATCCGTTACTTCCAGCTGGGCGAATACCCCCCTGCTGACGATCTTTCCGGAGTTGATCTTGCTGAAAAGTACCTCACGCGCAATACCGCCTGTCACAAATGTGTCATCGCCTGCGGGCGGGAGACACACTCTCCGACCTATCAAGACCCCAAGGTGGATGGCCCCGAGTACGAAACGGTCGGGGCATTGGGTTCCTTGTTGATGATTTTCGACCTCGAAGCCGTGATCCATGCCGGGCACTTGTGCAACCTCTATGGTATGGATATTATCAGCATGGGGGTGACGATCGGCCTGGCCTGTGAACTGTTTGAGCGCGGCCTGCTCACATCGGCAGATACAGGCGGCCTGGAAATTCGTTATGGCGACGCCGGGACAGTCTTCCGGCTGATCGAGTTGACGGCCCGTCGGGAGGGTTTTGGTGCGTTGCTGGCCGAGGGGAATGCTGCCCTGGCTGAGCGCCTGTGTGTGCCGGAGCTTTCGGCCACCGTCAACCGCTTGGAGATGCCCATGCACGATCCGCGCGCTTACATCGGCATGGCGGTGACCTATGCCCTCTCTCCACGCGGCGCCTGCCATATGGAAGGCGACATGTTCAGTCTCGACCTGGGTCAAAGCAATGTTGAAGAAGTCGGCCTGGAACCCGGCGACCGGCATGAAAACACGCTCCAAAAAGGCCACACTGCAGCCCGTTTGCAGGCCTGGCGCAACCTGTATAATTCCCTCACCTTGTGCCAGTTCGAAAATCCGGGCGTCCGGCCGCTTCTGGCAGCCATAAACGCGGCCACCGGCTGGGGCCTGGAACCGGAAGACTTGATGACTTTGGGCAAGCGCATCGTCAACCTCAAGCGCCTGTTGAATTTCAAGCTTGGGCTGACGAAAGCCAACGACCGGCTGCCTGACCTGCTTCTCAAACCACTTCGAGAGGGCGGCGCAGCCGGTTATACTCCGGATATGCCCACCCTGTTGGCGGGTGCATATGCCGAGTTCGGTTGGGATCCCGAATCTGGCCGTCCTTTGGACGACCTGCATCTGGTGCCGTGAGCGGCATTCATGGCTGCAGACCTGACGAATAGAGGTAAGCTATGAATATTATCTTCAATAAGCAGTCTGCTGTACCGTATTACCACCAGATCAAGGAAGCGGTCAAGGCCTTGATCACGGGCAGCGAATTAAAGCCGGGTGACATGCTGCCCAGCGAGTTTGGGCTGAGCGAGCAGTTGGGCATCAGCCGGCTGGTTGTCCACCGTGCCTATCGTGAGCTGGTCACCGAAGGCCTGCTGATTCGCAAACGGGCCAAGGGGACTTTTGTGGCTCCGCCCATTCAGCGCAGTTATTCGGTTTCCGGACCGCTGTTCAGCATGACCGAGAATCTGTCAGCAGATGCGCTTGAGCCCTCCAATAAGATCCTGCTACAAGAGGTGATTCCCCCCAGTGAGGAGATCCGGACCGAACTCAAGTTGCCCGCAGATGTGCAGGTAATCCACCTGCGCAACTTGCGCCTTGCCAAGCAGCTTCCTTTTGCCATCGAGGATATGTATCTTTCCTACAACCGTTTTCCGGCGTTGGCCACGTTGGAGTTGAATAACAGTTCGGTCTATGCCATTTTGGAAAAATTATATGGCGCCCTGCCACAAGAGGCGCTTGACCTGATCACCGCCGGTTCGGCAACCAGCCAGGAAGCGAGGCTGCTGGGCACCAATAAAGGTGCTCCGGTGATGATGCTCAAACGCATCTCCACAGACCGGTTGGGACTGCCAGTGGAATACAGCAAGGTTGTCTTCCACGCCGATCGTTACCAGTTCGTTGCGAGGTTGCAAAGGACTGGATGAATTACTGTTCCTAATTTTGAAGAAACCTTTGCTACTGAAAGGCGCGAGTGATTTGCGGGGCGATTGGCAATCTAATCTATGAGGCGAGGCAGATATTGGGCCGAAGAGGGTTTATTTCCCATCTATGAGGGTTTTCCACTCCGAAAAATCCCATCCAGCCATGGCCTGGCGCAATTCGGCCTTTCCATGCAAGCGGAACTTGACCAGGATATTGCGTATATGGGTTTTTACGGTATCAATCGAAATATGCAGGGTGGCACTTATTTGGCGATTGGTATACCCTAGGCAGGTCAAAGCCGTTACATCTTTTTCACGCGGGGAAAGGAATTGCCAATGCTGCAACACTTCATTGTAAGTCTGCCTTTGAGCCAAGCCGGCTTCGATAAGATCCGCTTGAATATCCTCCGCGGGGCGTTGTTCCTCGACGGCGAGGGTCTCCAACACGGATTGGAGAGGTTCGTCCAATTTATAATAGCGTGGACCTGAACCACGTTTTAGCCCCAGGAGGGAAAGCAGGTGATCCCATATTACCATTTCACAGGGATTATATAGAACATATGTTCTTATGTCAACCCCCTTCACCTGATTGGAGAATCTCAAAGAAAGTTACTAGAAGTCATCTCAAAAACACATTTAGCAGTAGGGTTGTGCAAGCCAGGTGAAGCAAACCAAGATAGTTTTCAGCGATATGCTCATGACGGACCAACACTCTACGGTAGTTCTGCAACTAGGCATTCAAGCGCTCGATCTTCCAGCGGCACCGATATCTTCTGAGCTTGCGGTCATTCTGCGTGGCAGGTTTTACTCGGTTCACCTTATGTTGACTTGAGTTTAGAGATCACGAAGAAAGCGCAGTGAAACGTACTGTGCTAAACTGAACCTTAACAAGTGATGCAGATACCAAAATCAACGAGTTGCTGGCTGTTTGTGCGTTTTTTTGGTCTTGAACACCACATCGTACCGTGATCTGGGTGCTGGTTGAAAGCCTTTTTGTCTGCCATATCCTTTTCCTGCAGGTCTGGTGTTTCGAGCGGGTGTACCAGACTGCAACAAAAATGCCAAAGCCGAACGCTGCACCTGTGCCGGGGTCAATGAGTGTACCAGACCATTCTTGTGACGTCGATGCCAGGCAGGTCGATTGGGCTGAACCAAGTGGCGCATGAGAAGCAACTGCCAGTAAGCCAATACGCACAACCACATCCACTTTTCAGTGCTGGCCAAGCTTGTTGAGCGATTGCTATTGAGACCCATATGTTGCTTGAGAAAGCGGAACAGGTGCTCGATCGCAAAACGCCACAAGTACATTCGGCACAGATCTTGCAGCGTCACGTCTTCTGGACCCGTCCAGAACAACCAGATAGGACGTTTGTAACGCGGGGTGCCATCTTCTTTCAGGAACTCGACGCACAGGACGCTTCCGGAGAGACTGGCCAGGCGTTTGAAGTGCAGATCACGCCAGGCTCTTACTCGCACTTTCTGTTTGCCCAAGTAGAATTCTTCACTGGCATCCGGTGGACGCGGAATGGCACTCAACTGAAAATCTACTCCGTGCTTGCGGGGCGCACCCCGGCTGCCTTTAGGCTTGGGCACAGGCACCTGGCTCAATTTCTGATTGTTTTGCAACCTCACCAGCGCATAAGTGTTCTCCAGGTGAGCAAAAGTGCCTAGAAAGTGCCTGTCCCGGTGACGACTGTCGGCAGTGATTACTTTGCGGCATGGGTTTCGTCTTGCCAAAGCCTGTACTTGCTCCGCACCCAACTTCGTGTCCGTATTCTTGGTGCTGATCCGCTGCACATCCAGCGGCGCCACCCAGGAAGTGCCTGTTTCCACCAGCCGCACCAGCCATGAATACTTATGCCCATACCGCACTGGATCTTTTTGTTGCGCCTTCAATGCGCCCCGGTCCGGGAGCGTCTCGGCGGCCATGCGCTCATTCGGCGTGGCATCCACAGCATACACTTCATACCCAGCAATCATTTCACTCCCAGCAGGCTGGCAGGCAACCAGCAAGTCTCGCAATTGCTCCACTTCGATCTCGCCTTCCAACAGCACATCGTAGATGCTGCTGAACTTGCGACGAAACAGAGGCGACTCGCTAACCGCCACCGGCGAATTCACTTGACCAGCTATGGTCAGGGCATCTATCAGGTCCAGCATCGCATCCGGACGATAGCGCACTCTTTGGTATACTGCATTCCGGAACTCGTTGATATTGTTTTTGCACACACAAGAACTTTATCAGCAAGTTCCACTTCTTGTTAAGGTCCAACGAACTCTAAACTCAAGTAGGTTAAAGTATCATGGATTTGCATTTAGAACCTATCCGAAAATTAGTGAATCTTGAAAAAAGTGACGTATCCGGTTATAGATTGGTTTGTCGAAGACCATCCAAAACCGAGATACGTCATGAAAAAGGATACCATAAAACCGAAGCAAGCGAACTTTTTCTGTGTTCCGCACCAATTGTGGCGGATTGCGAAACAGCACCTTCCCAAACAAAAACGGCCTCCCGGCCCTGGACGCACAAGAAAATCGAACCATGCCGTGATGAACGGGCTCTGGTATATCTTGTGGACTGGCTGTCAATGGAAAGCAGTTCATACGCATTGGTTTGATGTCTCCAGTAGCGTTTTGCATGAACGTTTTCAGACCTGGCAACAAGCAGGCATCTGGGATCAGATCTTTCGCTCGATGTTGCGATTTTATGGTCGCAGAAAACATATCCTGTGGAAGTGGCAAGCGGTGGACAGTCGTTCGTGTCCGGCGCCTTTGGGTGGCAGCGACACGGGCGATAATCCTACTGATCGGGCCAAACAAGGCAGCAAAATCCATCTTTTGGTCGATCAGCGGGGTGCTCCGCTGGCCGTTTGGATCACAGGAGCCAATCAGCATGACAAATGGTCGTTGGACGATCTGGTTCTGCATGTAATGGTACGGCGACCTACTTCGGATCAACATATGTGCGCAGACAAAGGCTATGATTTTCCGGATGTTCATCAATTCGTTATTGAACAAGGTTATACCGAGCATATCAAACACCGCCGCAGACGAGACGAAGCATTGCCAGATCCATGTCCGATCCCTGGCGAAACCCAGTATCCGGCCAGACGCTGGGTGGTTGAACGTACTCTGGGTTGGCTC
>JADGQB010000284.1 GCA_017882145.1 Anaerolineales bacterium | reverse complement strand
GCCCCATTGGGGCCCAGGAAGCCGAAGATCGTTCCCGGAGCAACCTCCAGCTGCAGGCCGTCCAACGCGTGGACAGGGCCATAATATTTTTTCAGGTTATCAACATGAACACTGCTCACAGTTCGCTCCTATTCATCCTTGCGGCCCGCAATGAAATAAATGATCGGGCCGATGAAATTGACCAGAACAATAACCAGTGCCCAGGCCCACTTCGGGCCGTTTGTTTTTTCCCGGCGGATCAAATCCACCAAGGCGGTGATCAACAGGGCCAGTTCGATCAAAATGACCGGGATGATCAGGGGCAGGTATTGTCGAAAAAGTTGCATGGGTTGCATAATGATTCTCCTTCTTTATTGGCCGGGCCAGGCGGACCGGCGGCGCGCGGACGCTGATAGCGGTCGCTTGGCAACGATGGTGACTTTGCCACTTTGACTGGGGGTATACACGTGGATGGCATCCCAGCCTTCCAACCCCCAATCGTTCAATGCGGCTTCGATCTGCTCGTCTTTTGTACCAAAAGTGCCACCGATGGTCAGGACACGGTATTCCCACTGCGGGGTCTCAGACATTTTTACCTCCAAAAACTGTGCAATAAATTATCTTAAAATTAACCTGCGCCGCTACAGAGATCACTTCATTCAAATAATTCGGAACAAAGGCTTTTTCAAATAAGCAGCCTTGTCAGGCTCGGCCTGGCTATGCTGGCTTTATTTGACGGGCAAGGATGCCAATTTCTATTTCTCTTTCGGTACGTTCTGCTGCGCCAGTGAAACCATCCCGCTCAACCCGCCCAGGTTCATCGTATCCACGGCACTGGAGGGAACGATCACCAGGGCGCCTTTCTCTTTCAGACCTTCGAACAGCATGTTCATGGCTCGCAGGTGCAGTGCGGTCGGGTTGTCGATATAGGATTGGGAGGCCTCGGCAAACGAACCGGCGATCTGTTTTTCGGATTCGCCCAGGATGACGCGCGCCTGGCGTTCACGTTCGGCCTGCGCCTGGCGGCTCATGGCGTCTTCCAGATCGGGCGGGATGATCACGTCCCGGATCTCCACGGATTGCACCGTGATGCCCCAGGGTGTCGTACGCTCGTCGATGATCTTCTGCAGATCCGCATCCATCCGGGCGCGTCCAACCAGGATATCTGCCAGCATGCTTTGCCCGATGATCTCACGCAGCGCAGTCTGGGCAGCCCATGCAATGGCAGCTTTGTAGTCGGCAACTTCCAGGGCAGCCTTCTCGGCATCCCATACCACCCAGAATAAGACTGCGTCCACGTCGACCGGCACGGTGTCCTTGGTCAGGGTCTTTTCAGCCGAGAAGGGTGTGACCATCACGCGATGGTCGATCCAGTTTGCCAGGGTATCGACAAATGGGATCAGCAGGAATAGTCCCGGCCCGGCCAGCTTGTGGAACTTGCCCAGGCGCAGGACAATCGCCTTTTCCCATTGGGAAGCTACCTTCAAAAAGTACAAAAAGAAGGAGCCGAGGATGATCCAGCCTGCCACCCAGGCTCCGACCAGGGTATCATTTCCGATTCCGTTGGAAGTCATCACGATCGTGCCGATGATGGCTGCCAGCAGGCAGACACCGAAGAGAAATCCCGCCACGCCGGAAATATGGTAATCAATTGGTTGTTTTTGCGTCTTCAGAATTTTGGAAATATTAGATAGAGCCATGTTATTCTCCTTTCGTAATAATGCATTTCAAAGCCCCGGGTGGAGCCCGGGAGTTATGGGCTTACCTTGCGAAGGTTGGTTGAGTCGAAGAACAGGCCCTCGACTTTTTGTCCACCCACCAGGAAGGTGATTGTGATATAGACAGTCTCGCTGGCGTACTTGGCCGGAAAGCGGTAAACCGCATAGCCCTGGTTGTCTGACAGGCTGGGACTGCCAAGAGATGCATAATTGCCGCTGGTTTTCTGCAGCATGGTGCGCATGCTGTCAAATTTGGCCTGTGTAAAGGCGGAAATCAATTTTTGGCTGAAATCCTGGATAAATCCTTGATAATCGTTGGCATCGATGGCCTTCAAGATGTTTTCCGTTGTACTGGCAACCTGCTGGTCGGTCAGGCCGGCCGGTTTGGGTGCAGAACAACCACTGGTCACCAACAAGATCAGAATCAGGAAGGAAAGTGGTATTCGTTTTACGAGCTTGCTCATGGTATATTCTCCTTTTTCAAATCGTTAATTGACAGATTGCTGGATTCTTTCTTGCGGGCCAACTCTTCGTTCAAAGACCTGGATAACTCATCCGTGGCAACTCCCAGGCGTTCTGCATCTGCGATATAGCGTTGGGTTAAGTCCTCGAGCGCTTTCGCCCGGATGCTCCCGATCACCTCGGGTGGGGGCATTTCCAAAATATAGGTACCGCGTCCCTGTTGTGTGGAAATAATGCCGGACTCGTCCATGATGCGATAGGCACGTGCGATGGTGTTGAAGTTAACGCGCAGTTCCTGGGCCAGTGAGCGGACAGTCGGCAGCTGGTTGCCAGGCTGCAACTGTCCGGAAGCGAGCCGCTCTTTGATGCGCTCCACCACCTGGAGGTAGATCGGGATACCGGAACGGAAGTCGATTTCGAGGTTCATGTCCATAATTGTATCATTGTATCATTGTACTAATTGTATACTAACTGCTGGTTTTGTCAAGGGTTACAAGGGAAACCAGGCACCCTCATCATTAAAAGCAAACATCCGGAGATACAACCTCCGGATGTTCATAAATACCCTCAATCCTGCTTTCAAGTCAGGCGCGTTTCTGCAGCTGCTTGATCGCTTTTCCCAACCTTTTTATTCCATCCTCGATCTCCTCCACCGATGAGGCCACGAAGTTAAGCCGCATCCAACCCTGCTCTTCAAGCCCTTCCGGGAAATAACTGCTGCCGGGCGCAAAGGCCACCCCTGCCTGGCAGGCCAGCGGCAGCAGCTCGTCGGACGACAGGGCATCGGGAAGGCGCAGCCAGAGATGCAAACCGCCCTGGGGTGGATCAAAGGAAACGCCCGCCGGCAGGTAACGGTTAATGGCTGTCACCATCGCATCCCGGCGGGTGCGAAAAATCTGGCAAGACCGCCGCAGGTAGGCCTGGTAGCGTCCGACGGTCACATAGGCTTCCAGGGCGCGCTGGATCAAGGTGGAGCTTGCCAGGTCGCTGAGTCGTTTGAGTCCGAACAGGCTGTCGTACACGGGGCCATCTGCCACCAGGAAACCCACCCGCAGTCCCGGCATCAGCATCTTCGAAAAAGTGCTCACGTAGATCACCTGTCCACCCGGATCCAGTGCTTTAAGGGATGGCTGCGCGCGGCCTTCATAGCGAAGATCGCCTACAAAGTCATCTTCCAGGATTGGAACGTTATAGCGATCTGCCAGAACGATCAACTGCCGGCGGCGGGCGCTGTTCAAGCAGGTTCCGGTCGGGTTGTGGAAATTGGGGATGGTGTAAATCAGTTTGGGATGGTGCTGCTGGAGAAGCTTTTCAAGCTTTTCCACCTGCATGCCTTGATTATCCATTGGGATCCCCACCAGGCGGAACCCGAGAGTGCGGAACAACTCCATGGCAATGGAATAGGTGGGACTTTCCACCAGGATCACATCCTCAGGCTTTAAAAGGGCCTGGGCAACCAGCGAGATCGCCTGTTGCGATCCGGCCGTGATCAGGATATTTTCAGGGCGCGTTTGCAGGCCCTGGCTGGCCAGAATATGGGTAATCCCCTCGCGCAAAGGGCCATACCCGTTGCGCTCGCCATAATCCATCGCTGCGATGCCGTCCCGGCGCATGACAGCCTGCAGGGTTTTGCGGAATTCTTCAGCCGGGAAGTGGCGCGAATCGCTGATCCCACTGGCAAAGTTGATTGGGTTGGGATGCCCGGCGGCTCTGAGCATTTCCTCGGTTGCAGCAAGTTTGGTGACCGCGTTCCTGCCCGGCAAGCTTTGTTGCCAGAACGGCCACGAAGCCCCGGCCTCGGTTTTGAGAACCGGTGGGAGCGGATTGGACGGCAAAACGTACGTGCCGCTGCCCATTCGGGAGAATACCAATCCGTCTGCTTCCAGCTCGGAATATGCGTTTTCCACGGTGATGCGGTTAACGCCCAGGTCGCGCGCCAGCTGGCGACAGGCCGGCAGGCGGGTTTCGGGTGCCAGGCTGCCCGAAAGGATACCCTGGCGCAGGTGATCTTTGATCTGCCGGTAAAGGGGCAGGTTGCTTTCACGGTCCAATAGAATACGCATGTTTGACCTCCAAAGACATTGGCATGGTGAATATATCACTTTCGATAGGTTTGCCATAGAGCCAATTCTCAAATATTAGCATCAATCCATTAAATTGGATGGGTATCTTTTTGAATTCATTGGCTCTTGACATATACCAATTTTCTCCTAGAATCAGACTGGATGGGCATCTTTTCAATATTTAGAGAATTGGGGCTGTGACGGCGGCGAAGCCGACCGCACGCCTCCATCCTCCACTCCATATTGAGAGGATACAAGAACAATAACGATTGGAAAGATGGTTACGGGTCGGATATAATCCCGCAGCCAATCGAAAAAAACAGCGTGGTAGAATAACTTCTTATTACGATCAGGAGAATATTATGGAAGAACAAACTGGTACTTTCGCCGTCAAAAAAGGGCTTGCACAAATGCTCAAAGGCGGCGTTATCATGGATGTGGTTACCCCCGAACATGCCAAGATAGCAGAAGACGCAGGCGCTTGTGCCGTCATGGCGCTGGAGCGCGTCCCGGCGGATATTCGTGCACAGGGTGGTGTGGCACGCATGTCGGACCCCGACTTGATCCTTAGAATTATGGACACGGTTTCCATCCCGGTTATGGCCAAATGCAGGATCGGGCATTTCGTCGAGGCGCAGATCCTGGAAGCCATCGGGATCGACTATATTGACGAGTCTGAGGTTCTGACTCCCGCAGATGAGGCGAACCACATCCTGAAACACAATTTCAAGGTACCCTTCGTGTGTGGCTGTCGTAACCTGGGCGAGGCTTTGCGCCGCATCGGTGAAGGCGCCGCCATGATCCGCACCAAGGGTGAGGCTGGCACCGGTGACGTGGTCGAAGCGGTCCGGCACGCCCGCACCGTGTTGGGCGAGATCCGCCGTTTGACCACCATGGCCGATGAAGAATTGATGGCATATGCCAAGGAAATCGGCGCACCCTATGAACTGGTCAAGGAAACCAAGGAAATGGGCCGCATGCCGGTGGTCAA
>JADGQB010000283.1 GCA_017882145.1 Anaerolineales bacterium | reverse complement strand
GGTGGCGCGCACCATACGGGCTTCAGCCAATCGGTTACACGCCAGCACCTGGAAGATTTTGCTGGCATGGCCGGATTGGAATTCCTGGTGATCGACAATGAGACCAGGCTCTCCGACTTGAAGAACGAGATTAAGTGGAATGAAATGTACTATCTGTTGGCTAAAGGATTTTGACCGGAATGGTAACTGGGATGAACGAAGTAACCCAAAAACTAAGTCTCCTGCGCAGCCTGGCACACAGCCATGGAGTGGATGCGCTCCTGCTCCAGCGTGTGAGCAGCCTCGCCTGGGCCACTGATGGGGCGGCGGCCTATGTAAACACTGCCAGCTCAAATGGCGAAGCCTCCTTGCTGGTTACCCCCGACCGGCAAATCCTCTTCACGAACAATATCGAAGCCCCCCGCCTGGAAAAGGATGAAGGCCTGCTCGCACAGGGTTGGGATTTCCGCGTGGCAGCCTGGTTTGAGACGAACGCCGCCGTCCAGGAATTGACCCATTCTTTGAAATTGGGGACGGACACTCTTTTCCCGGGTGCCCTGGACCTTTCAGGGGAAATAGCCCGCTTGAGGACGGATCTGACCGCCGCTGAAGGCGAGCGCTTCCGAACCCTGGGAAAGCTGTGTGCCCAAGCCATGGATAGCGCGGCGCGCAGTGTGCATCCCGGACAGACCGAGTTCGAGATGGCCGCTCTCCTGATGGCCGAAACGCAGAAGCGCGGGGTTCAACCGATCGTCTGCCTGATCGCTACCGATGAACGCATTTTCAATTTCCGGCACCCATTGCCAACCGCCAAAAAGCTCGACCGCTATGGCATGCTCATCCTATGCGGCCGCCAGCGGGGATTGGTATGTTCCATCACACGTCTGGTTCATTTTGGCCACATCCCGGAAGAAATCCAGCACAAAGCGCAGGCTGTTGCGCAGATAGATGCTGCCATGATCGCAGCCACCCGCCCGGGCCAAAGCCTGGGGAAGATTTTCCTGCAGACTGAGGAAGAGTATGCCAGGGTTGGTTATCCTGGCGAATGGCGTTTGCACCATCAGGGTGGGCCTGCCGCCTATGAGCCGCGTGAGTACGTCGCAACTCCCGATTCAAACGAGATCGTCAAAGCAGGCCAGGTTTATGCCTGGAATCCATCCATCACTGGGACAAAATCGGAAGATACGATCCTGGTTGGAGCATCCGGGAATGAAGTGCTGACCGCCATTCCGGGCTGGCCTATAATAAAAATGGATGGTTCTTCCCTTGAACGACCTGCCATCCTCGAAATAGATTGACTATCATGAAAACTGTCCGGCTACATGCCCCGCACGATCTGCGCCTGCACGATGAACCAGCGCCCGAACCCGGTCGCGGCGAGGCATTGGTAAGCATCAAGGCGGTCGGAATCTGCGGATCGGACCTGCACTGGTTCAGTGAGGCCGGTATCGGCGATGCCAGATTACAAAAGCCGCTCATACTGGGACACGAGTTCGCCGGTGAGATTGCCAGCGGCGCGCGCAAAGGCGAGCGGGTGGCAGGCGATCCGGCGGTTCCATGTAAAACCTGCGATTATTGTTTGCGGGGAGATCCAAACCTGTGCGAAAACATGCGTTTTGCAGGGCATGGACTTGAGGATGGCGCGCTGCGTGAAACCATCGCCTGGCCGGAAGTATGCTTATTCCCGCTGCCCGATTCGCTCTCCATGGCGGAAGGGGTCATGCTCGAGCCATTGGGGGTCGCCATGCATGCCGTGAACCTGGCGCACCTGCAGGTGGGCATGACAGTTGGAGTATTCGGTTGCGGTCCGATCGGACTGCTGGTGGTTCAACTGGCACGCCTGGCTGGATCATTAAAAATCTTCGTAACAGAGCCGCTTCCTCATCGACTGGAGACTGCGCTCGGTTTAGGAGCCAAGGAATGGACACCCGCTGAAAAAGTGGATGTGGCCTTCGAAGTAGCAGGTGAAAATGCGGCCGTGGATGATGCACTTGCAGCCATCAAACCCGGCGGGTGCATTTTGCTGGCCGGCATCCCGGCCGATGACCGCACCTCTTTTTCGGCTTCAGTGGCGCGCCGCAAAGGCCTGACGATCAAACTGGTCCGGCGGATGAAGTTGACCTACCCACGCGCCGTTCAACTGGTGGAAAGCGGACAAGTGGATGTGGGCTCGTTGGTATCACACCAATTCCCCCTTGCCCAGACGCAACAGGCCTTCAGTCTTGCGCAGCGGCGTGAAGGATTGAAAGTCATCATTAACCTATAGGGGAGGGCTTGCCCCTGACCTAGGCGACCATAAAGGTCGCCGCTAAGAATAATGGAGATGAATTATGGCAAAATATTCTATCGGAGTGGATTTTGGCACGGAATCCGGCCGGGCAGTGTTGGTGGATGTGGCGGATGGCCGCGAAGTGGCGACTGCGGTCTATCCGTACTCACACGGCGTGATCGACGAGAAACTTCCCGAGAGCGGGGTGGGCCTGGAACCCGACTGGGCATTGCAGGATCCGGAAGATTACCTGCGCACCTTCCAGACCACCATACCGGCGGTCTTGAAAGAGTCTGGCATAAACCCGGCGGATGTGATCGGCCTGGGTGTGGACTTCACCGCCTGCACCATGCTGCCAGTCAAGGCGGATGGAACGCCGTTGTGCGTTCTTCCCGAATTCCGCGCCCAGCCACATGCCTGGGTCAAGTTGTGGAAGCACCACTCCGCCCAGCCGGAAGCGGATAAGATCAACCTAACCGCCCGCCGCATGAAGCTGGACTGGCTGGATCGTTATGGCGGGAAGATCTCGTCTGAATGGTTTTTCTCCAAGGTTCTACAAATCCTGGATGAAGCCCCCGAGATCTATCAAGCTGCCGACCGCCTGCTGGAAGCCACCGACTGGGTGATCTGGCAGTTGACCGGCGTGGAGACACGCAACTCGTGTACTGCCGGCTACAAGGCACTGTGGTCCAAGCGTGAGGGCTTTCCGGAAAAATCGTATTTCAAGGAACTCGATCCACGCCTGGAAAATGTAGTGGACGAGAAGATGACGCGCACCATCCTGCCGATCGGCGACCGTGCGGGTGGGTTGACCGCGCAAGCCGCCAAATGGACCGGCCTGAAACCTGGTACGGCGGTTGCCATCGCCAACGTGGATGCGCATGTGGCTGTCCCGGCCGTGGCTGTTACTGAGCCCGGCAGCATGGTCATGATCATGGGAACCAGCATCTGCCACATGGTGCTGGGTGACGAAGAACACGTGGTCCCCGGCATGTGCGGCTATGTGGAAGATGGTATCATCCCGGGCTTCTTCGGCTACGAAGCCGGACAATCCTGCGTTGGAGACCACTTTGCCTGGTTCGTGGAGAACTGCGTTCCAGGCAGGTATGAACGGGAAGCCCAAGAGCGCGGCATCGACATCCATCAGCTTCTGGAGGAAAAAGCTTCCAGATTAAAACCAGGCGAATCAGGTCTCCTGGCACTGGATTGGTGGAACGGCAACCGCAGTGTCCTGGTGGATGTGGATCTGACCGGCTTGCTGATGGGAGCCACCCTGGCCACCAAAGCTGAGGAGATCTACCGGGCACTGATCGAGGCTACCGCCTATGGTACGCGCGTCATCGTGGACACTTTCCAGCAGAATGGGGTGCCCATTCGCGAATTGGTGGCCTGCGGAGGTCTGCCTGAGAAGAACAAGCTTTTGATGCAGATCTACGCGGATGTAACCGGGCGCGAGATCAAGGTCAGCGCATCCAAGCAGACACCTGCCCTGGGGTCTGCCATGTTCGGCGCAGTTGCAGCCGGAAAAGCTGCCGGTGGCTATGACTCGATCTACGATGCCGCCCAGACCATGGCGCATCTCAAACACGAAACCTTCAAGCCCATCGCCGAGAACCAGCTAGTCTATGAAAAACTCTTTGCCGAATACCAGCGCCTGCATGATTATTTTGGCCGTGGCGAAAATAAAGTGATGAAGACCCTCAAAAAAATCAAGGCCGAGGTGAAGCATGTTGCTGGATGATCTGCATGCGGTCGTCTGCCGCCTGAACATCGAGCTGCCGCGCAATAACCTGGTGGCCTGGACTTCCGGAAACGTGTCAGCGCGCGATCCGGAAACCGGATTCGTAGTCATTAAACCGAGCGGTATACGCTATGAGGATCTGACTCCCGAGTCGATGGTGGTGGTAGACCTGGACGGGAAAGTGGTCGAAGGTCATTACAAACCCTCCTCCGACACATTCGCGCACGTATATATCTACCGTCACCGTCCGGAGATCAACGGCGTCGTCCATACCCATTCGACTTTCGCAACCGCCTGGGCAGCTGCCGGCCGGCGTATTCCTCCGGTGCTGACAGCCATTTGCGACGAGTTTGGTGGTCCGATCCCCGTTGGCAATTATGCTAAAATTGGCGGAGACGAAATCGGTCAGGAAATCGTTCGCTCGATTGGCTCCAGCCCGGCGATCCTGATGAAGAATCACGGCGTTTTCACGATTGGGAAAACACCCGAGGAAGCCGTCAAAGCCGCCGTGATGGTTGAGGATGTGGCACGCACGGTATTCTATGCGCTGCAGCTGGGCCAGCTTGACGAAATCCCGCCCGAGGAAGTCGCCCGGGCACATCGTCGCTATCTCGAAGAGTACGGGCAATCCAACTAAGGAATGGTCATCAAGTATGGACAACCTTCAAGAACGTGCCATTAATACCCTGCGTTTCCTGTCCGCGGACATGGTTCAGCAGGCTAATTCCGGGCATCCCGGCCTGCCAATGGGCTGTGCGGCGCTTGCCTATACACTCTGGACGCGTCACCTGCGTCATAACCCGCATAACCCGGCCTGGCCGGGACGTGACCGTTTTATCCTCTCCGGTGGACACGGCTGTGCGCTGCTCTATTCATTGCTGCATCTGACCGGTTACGACCTTCCGCTGGATGAATTGAAGCATTTCCGGCAATGGGGCAGCAAGACCCCTGGACATCCAGAATATGGGCTGACACCTGGAGTGGAAGTGACCACCGGCCCACTCGGGCAAGGTTTTTCCAACGGAGTGGGGATGGCGATTGCCGAGGCTCACCTGGCAGCCTTGTTTAATGATCCCGGTCAGGTCATCGTGGATCATTATGTCTACGCCATCGTGACAGACGGCGACCTGATGGAAGGCGTCTCATCCGAAGCCGCTTCGCTGGCAGGTCACTTAAAACTTGGCAAACTGATTTACCTCTACGACGACAATCACGTCTCCATCGACGGTTCG
>JADGQB010000282.1 GCA_017882145.1 Anaerolineales bacterium | reverse complement strand
CTTCGGCATATAGTGCCTCCTAATGACACCGCCTGACCACTGATCGCCTAAGGGGATTGCTTCGTCGCCAAAGTGCGGCTCCTCGCAATGACAGAATGTTGTTGAGGAGAGAAGAGCGCCGCGCGCTGTGGATTTACTCGCAATGACTCACCATTTAAGGGGCGATAAACATCTGCGTCCAATCCGGCTGGGGCGGGTTGGTGCCGGCCTCCACCTGGGCCTGCCAGGCTTCGTCCGTCAGGCGACCCGAGGAAGGGACTGTGAACTCATAGTACGAGTAGACCGCGCCAAGCGCCACCTGCCAGGGCGAATCGGGCAGAACCACGTAAATCCGGGTGGGCTGGCCTTCGGCCTGCTCGAGCACCACCAGGGAATTCAGGTCATTGGTACCGGTAGCCACATCCGCAACCAGGGCGGCCTTCTGGTCGCTCAAGTCGCGTTGGGTTGCATCGGTGCGGTCCGCGGAGGCCAGGTTAAACTGCTCCAGCGTGCCGCCCCAATATTGGATGTGCCAATATTCCTCGGTCGTGATGGTTCCGCCGCTCAACTCGCGCTCGGAGATGCTCTCCAGGAACTGTATCTCAGAGATAAGGTTATCGAGATTGCTACGGGTCAGGTCGCTAAGCAAGTCCCGGGACTGCAACCCGGTCTCGGTCATCTGCGCCAAGGCCAACAGGCGGGCATAGGCTTCCGGGTTCGGTTCCACGTAGCCGTGAGGCGGTTGGGTGTCCGGCCCGCCGCCGCCCATCTCAGCCATGACCTGTTTGGCATATAAGAGCGTGTCGTGCTTCAATTCAGTCCAGGATCCCAAGGCGGTCTGCAAATCCTTGCGCGTCCAGGCCTGGGTCTGCATAAAAGGCGGATAGGCCGCGCCCTTAGGCGCGATGACGGGTTGGAATGAATACAGCCAGGACCAATACAGGTTCTGGGTCCAGGAGTCGAGACCGAGACTGGCGACCTCGCCTTTTACCTTGGCCATCTGGGTATCGTAGTTGGCATATTTCGATTCACCCATTCCCTTCAGGATGTTGGAGGCTTCCTCGGAACCCATGGCGGCGAAGAAATCCAGCCCTTTCGGCAGGCCGCGCGGGGTAGCCATGGTGCCCACATTGCGCCAAATCACCTGGCCAAAAACATACTGATCCAGGGTAAAGCGCTGACCCATAAAACGGAAACCCTTGGTCACCTGGGCCTTGTCCTGCTGGATCCAGACCCACATCGAGTTGACCTGGGGCGGCGGCAGTGTTTTGGCAGCCTGCTGGAACTGCGCAAACAGGCTCGCATCTGAAAATTTGCCGGGATCGGGATTCGCCCCGAACACCTGGTCAGATAAGGCCCCATATTCGATATAGCCCAGATCATCCGCCTTACCGACGATGAATACGGTCGGCTCATAGATGTTTTCCCAAAGCTTGACAGCCGGGGTGCCATCCGAGGCCTGGGCCGAGCGCAGCGCCTGGACCAGGAGCAGGGCGCGACGGGTTTCGAAATCATCCGCCTGGCGGAAAGTCAGGCGCCCATACCACATCATGGCTTTGAAATACGTTTTCAGATCTTCGCTGCGAGTATAGTGACCACGCGGTATATATTGGCTGTAATCTTCTATCAGCCGCATATCCTGCGACAGATCGGGCCGGTCCCAAATGGGAGAGAAAGTGGCGGAGCTGCCGGCGTTGATGAGAGCCAGCTCGGCATCAACCATATCGGTCGCTTCGGCCGGGAAAGTGTCCGAGAGACCCAGGAGCCGGTCTGCAACGGCAAAATAGGCGGCATTGCGCAAGCCCGGGTCTTCCAATGGGCTGCCTTTCAGGGATTGGTATTGGGAGCTACTGGCGGCAAGCAGGGTAGTCGTCAACGATTTGAGGTCAGCGATGAAGTAGCCGGTCTCCAGATCACGCAGCATCTTGTCGAAGATAAGGTGATAGACATGGTATACCGAATCAGTGGTGATGAACATCGGCATTTCCATATACCGGCCGCCCTCATAGATCTGATAGAACTCACGGAACTCACCTGCCACCGGGGAGGTGACCACAAAGCCATTTTGGGCCAAAAGGGCACGCTGGCTGTCAGTCAACCTGGTCAGGTCCAGGCCCTGAACCTGGCTCAAATCCACGGGAAGGGTGTAGCCGCCTCCGCTGAATGTCTGCGGGAGCTTGACTGCCACTTCACTGTACCTGGCAAAGGGCGGAGGGTAAATTCCAGCCGGCGCCGGGGGTTGTTGGCCGGGCGCGGCAGACGGAACCGGATTAGGGTTCGAGCTGGTGGGTGCGGATGCGGGTGTGGGTGTAGGCACTTTGAACAGGCCGGGCAGGCTGCAGACACAGGCTCCCTGTACCAGCGCCAGGGCCAGGACAACCCAAAGAATCTTGCGGAATGTCTTTTTCATGCTTCCTCCTCATGGGACAAGAATCAGAATATGGTCAGAGCCAGCCTGGGCGAGGGCCAGCTTGCTATACGTACCTTCCATAGAAGAGACGACGGTGAACCCGAATCCGTTCCATTCCCAGACCTTGATCGCATGGGCAGAAACCGATCCGGCTGGGATCTCCGGCAGTGAGGCTGGGGAAGTGTAAGTGCCTTCGAGCGTAACCAGTTCCTGAACATGATCGCCATTCAAGTCGGCGGCCGCAAAAGATTTGACCGGTTCCGCCAGCGCAGATCCGGCCCACAGTTCACCGAATTGGCTGCCGCGCCAGCCGATCAAAATGATATGACAGGAATTGCCTTTGTCATCATGGAAATCGGAGATACGTCCGCCATGAGGCAACCACTGATCCACCGGCCAGGCCTGGAAAGGTCTCCAAACCAGCAGGGCTGCCTCCGGCGTGCCATCCTGATTCAAGTCAGTAATCTCCGCCTGAACGACAGTCCAGCTGATGGGGCTCTTCCAGACAGATTCGCTGCCGGAGAAAATGGTCAAACGTCCATTAGCAAGTTCCAGGCTCTCAGACGAACCAGACTGGTTGAAATCACCTTTAGAGGGTGGATCGACCGGAATGGTTCCGGTTGGGAATGGCACCCGGACCAAGCCGTGAGGTCCCAATTCCATTGCCCGCAGCGGGACTGGCGAGGTTTGCAGGAGAATGACCAGAGACAACATGAATAGAGGAATAAATTTTCGCAACATGTTTTCTGAATCTATTGTACAACTCCGAGAAGGGAATCTCAAGCAATGGTCGATTCCCTAATATTGAATTAAAATAGATAATATGGAGCAATTGAGAGAAATTTCCTCGCCCAACCTCACGAAATCATCATTTTTACCAGAGAAAAGGCATGTTTCGTATAATTTTCCATACTTTACCATGAAAATAGGGTATGTACTTTTTCAAAAATTGAGCTATCATATAAGGAAAGGAACTTTTACAAGCTATTAAACGTCTGGAATTTATTCGCAGGCGCAGGCTATGCGTAAGGACGCATGGATATGCGCCGTCCGTCCAACAAAGGAGGCTGAGATGTTTTTTCGACGAGTATTAATTCCTATTGTTCTATTGTTAACGCTGCTGGTTCAATTCGTACCAGGGACAGCGTTCTCCCCCCGCCCAGTGGCGGCGGATTCATGTGATATGGCACAATTTGTCGCGGATGTGACCATACCAGACGGCACCACACTCGCCCCAGGGGCGACGTTTGCAAAAACGTGGCGGCTGAAAAACATCGGCAGCTGCACCTGGACGACCTCCTACGCGGTGGTCTTCACAGGCGGCGACCAAATGGGCTCCCCGGCGGTGATCGGCATGCCTTCCAGCGTGGCTCCTGGTGCGACCGTGGATATTTCCGTCAACCTGACGGCGCCATCCACAAACGGTCACTACCGTGGTAACTACGAACTGCGCAACGCTTCAGGCGGGCTTTTTGGCATAGGCGCAGGCAATTTCCTCTTCTGGGTGGATATCTTTGTTAATGGCTCCGCCACATCCGGCACCACCCTTGATTTTGTCGCCAATGCCTGTTCGGCAACGTGGACAAGCGGGGCGGGTGCATTACCCTGCCCAGGTACAGATGGCGATACCCGGGGCTTCGTTCTGAACGCGGCTGCTCCTCAACTCGAGAACGGCAGCGTTTCAGCCACCCCAGGCCTGATAGTCAACCCTCAGCAGGTTGCCGGCGGGTTTATTCAGGGTGCCTTCCCGGCTTACACAGTGCAGTCAGGCGACCATTTCCAAAGCATCGTCAACTGTGCATTCAATGCCCCAAATTGTTATGTGAACTTCCGGTTGAACTATCAGATTGGCGGCGGTGCGGTACAGACCTTCTGGTCATTCAATGAACGCTTCGAAGGACTCTTTTTCACCGCCAACATTGACCTGAGTTCGCTAGCCGGACAGAGCGTAAAATTCATCCTGTATGTGGCGGATGTCAGCGGGCATGGCACGCCATCCGGTGACCGGGCAGAGTGGGTGGGAACTAAAATTACCGGCAACGGCGGCGGTTCCACTCCTCCGATTCCTCCTACGCTTGTTTGCGATCGAGGCGCTTTCGTGGCGGATGTGACCATTCCGGACGGCACGATTGTGGCCCCCGGTGCAGCCTTCACCAAGACCTGGCGGATCAAAAACGTAGGCTCCTGCACCTGGACCACCAGTTACGCCCTGGTTTTTGTATTTGGAAACACTTTTGGCGCTCCCGCAGCGATCAACCTGCCCTCCAGTGTGGCCCCAGTAGTTCCGGGCGCAACGGCGGATTTCTCGGTCAATATGGTCGCACCGACAGTTCCTGGTCACTACCGCAGTTATTGGCGGTTCCGCAATGCTGCCGGGACGCAATTCGGCGTGGGCAGCGGCATGATCACTTTCTTTGCGGATATCAATGTTGCTGCTTCAGGCCTGACTTCAAGCACGACCACGATTACATCGGATGCGCCTGATCCTTCCATTCCCGGCCAATCTGTCACAGTAGGCGTCACAGTGAGCGGGTCCAGCGGGGTCCCGACTGGAACCGTATCGATCACAGGAGCGGACAGTAACTGCATCCTTACACTCTCAGGTGGCAGCGGCAATTGTACCGTGGTCTTCAACAGCGCAGGTGCCAAGACCTTGACCGCGATATACTCGGGAAACCCGACTTATGCAACCAGTTCGAGCAGCGTGAGTCATACCGTATCCCCGGTCTCTGCTACCACGAGTACTACAACCATTACAGCGGATACTCCTGATCCATCCGCACCCGGCCAGGCGATTGCTGTTAGCGTAACCGTGACCGGTGCGGGTGTTACGCCGACCGGAACTGTGACTATCACC